>CALFXQ010000359.1 GCA_937958285.1 uncultured Fusibacter sp.
AGGCAGCTGTTTGTCTGGATGCCACACAAGGCTGACTTTCTCGATGTGGGCAAAGAGGTTGTTGATGCGGCTGTATACATCGCTTAGCACGCTGTGTGCGATGGCATTTACGATGTGAGGACGATTTTGTTCGCGAATAAAGACAGAGTGATAACCCAAACGCCGAAGTGCGTCAACTCTTGATTGATGAAGGCGGCCATCGTCGAACAACTGCTCTACAAATTGACGATTGTAAATGGCTTGTGCTAAAAATTGGTCGGGTTTTACAAAATCTAAAGGTATATAGCGCATAGGGCGTCCTCTATATTATTTTCTGGATGCTTGATACATTAGTGTATATCCTATTTTAACCGATGTAGACAAGCTGTGCAAAATTAACTTGCAAAATTCACAGTGGAATTTTTGAGATTATCTTGAAATCTAGGGTATAAAATTTGGCGTAGTGCAATGCGCGCTAGTGCTCGCTAAATAATGGGAGATTATGCATGTTTAAACCAGTATTAGATCTAGGTTCGGCAAAGTACAACATCCTTTCACACCCTTCATCGGCACCTAGTCGAGGCATTGATTTTTCAAAGCCAAGTAGGCAACGACCTCAAGTACAACAGGTGGTAGATGGCCCACACTTAAGTCTTTTCAATGTTCGAAGTGGTCATTGCTATCTTCTTTCTCCCTTGGGTAAAGAGGTGTGGAGTCGATTGGTGGAGCCAATAACACTCGATGCTCTCGTGATGTCTTTACCTTCAAATTCCCGCAGTTCGAGTAAAGACCTTTATGATGGCGTGAAGCAGCTTTGCGGAGAGTTGTACATGAATGGCTATATCGATCAAATTTATTGAAGCAAAAGAAAACGCCTTGAACTGATCAAGGCGTTTATATAACACAATCAATAAAAAGTGTTAGATTTTGCATTAGGTCGATAAAACTACTATCGGACACAATCTTCAACAAAGGACGTGTGGGTGAAATTTTACGACTTTCGACTACCAGTGCCTCTCGACCATCTGACAATCTCACAAGACTGCCTTCTGGGTAAATATGAACCACCTTTAAAAGTGCCTTAACAACATTTTTATCAATTTTATACACGGCATCCGCGTACAGAATATCTAGAATCTTATCGGGTGTCATGGCATCTCTGTAAATACGATGAGATCCCAGTGCGTTAAATATATCGGATACAGATGCAATTCTCGTCAATAAATTGATTTCATCACTAAGGAGGCCGCTTGGGTACCCCGAGCCATCAAGGCGTTCGTGGTGATGGAGAATCATCTGTTTTACAAAACCGTGTATAGACAGCACATCTCTAACGGCATTGTAGCCGTATAGCGGGTGCATTTTCATTTCTTCCCACTCCTCTGGATTTAGTGGGCCGTTTTTACTCACAATGCTCGCGTCAATATGGGCTTTGCCAATATCGTGTAAGAGACCACCCATGCCGAGCATTTTGACGGTTTTATAGTCGTAACCAAGGCTTTGACCCATAAGCATTGCTAAAACAGCGACATCTACACTGTGCCGATAAGTATATTGATCTACAGAGGCGATACTCAGAACCTGATAAAGCGTATCTGGATTTGTGCCGATGTCGTCGATGATATCTTCGAGAACATGCTGTAGGGCGTCCATCAATTGGCTGTCGTAGATATAAGTCAAATCGGCTTCTTTTGGATTTTTAAAGCCAATTGCAGACCGCAAAACCTCAAAAACCTGCCTTACGACTTGAGTGCCCTTGTTTAATGTGATGTCTCTAATGGGCGAGGTCGGTTCTATGCCTTCGTATAAGGGGTCTTCTATATACAACATGAGGATATCTTCGTCAACGAGCCTAGACAGAAGTCGTGGCGTTAAAGTCGTACCTCTTGTTAGCAGTGGTAAACCATCTTCGCGGTAAATGGTTCGACCAAGTTGACTGCCTTCGGGTACAAATTGTGTTTTTATAATTCGCATATATTTATACCAGAAATACACAACATGCATGTGGTTTTAAGAGTTATCATGAGTCATCTCGCTTCTTGAGTTATAAATTTAATAATGTAAAAGGATATGTTAAAATAAGACTAAGAAATAATGAGTTCTAAGCACTTGATCTTATGAATGCTTTGTTAGCTCAGAGGTAGAGCAGCTGATTCGTAATCAGCAGGTCGGGGGTTCAATTCCCCCACAAAGCTCCAAGTTAAATTGCTTACATTCAGTAGACTCAGAAAAAAATACATATGGTTATTATAACCAAAAAGGAGCCTTTCATGCAATGGGATTTATCACAGTTATATAGAGGATTTCAAGATGATGCATTCTTAAAGGACTTTGGCAAGTACGAAGACATGACCGAAGCGTTCTTAAAGTGGGGCAAACAGGTCCCAGAGCAGGTCGATTTACAAAAGGTCGATATAAAAAAGGTCGATATAAACCTCGTCACAACGTATATTGAACAAGTGAACGCACTCAAATTATTGGCATCGCGACTCTATCAATTTGCTTCGCTGAGCGCCGCAACCGATGCCAATCATTTAGATGCCAAAACCTATCAAGAGAAGATCGGCAAGCTAACCAAAGCTCAAACAGAGCCGCAGGTTCGCTTTCAACGTTGGCTATGTGCATTAAAAGACGATGCCTTCGAGACTTTAAAATTAAGTTCACCGCTGATTTCAGAACATGCTTATTATCTGGCTCATCTTCGATTAGAAGGCAAGCACATGTTGGGTTTAGAGGCAGAAGTTGTACTGGCGCGTTTAAAAAGCAATGGTTCCGAAGCCTGGAGTCAATTGCAAGCACAACTCACCGCCAACTTAATGGTCCCTATCCATATTGAGAATCAGCCCGATTTCCTTCCGCTTCAGGCCGTGAGGAACTTAGCATTTAGCTCCGATGCCCACACAAGAAAAATGGGGTTCGAATTTGAACTTGCCGCATACCCGTCAATTGCTCCCGTATCTGCAGCTGCTTTAAATGCAATTAAGGGTGAAGTTTTAGTTGAATCCGAAATGCGCGGATTTAGTTCACCACTAGATAAAACACTTTCAGATGCACATTTAAACAAGCAAACGCTAGATGTCATGTTAGAATCGGTTCAGAATTTCTTGCCCATCTTGCAAGCCTATCAAAAAAAGAAGGCACAACTCTTGGGTCGCCAACAGGGTCTTCCATTTTTCGACATTCATGCTCCCCTTCATGTTTCCTCTGAAGTTTATACATTTGAGCGCGCAAAAGAAATGGTGCTTAATGCATTTTCAACCTTTAGCCCAGACTTAGCTACTTTTGCATTAGATGCATTTGAGGGCAATTGGATAGATGTGGCTCCCAAAAAAGGCAAGCGTTCGGGTGCATTTTGCTCTGGCATTCATGGCATCAAAGAAAGTCGAGTGCTTCTAAACTTCACAGGGTCGTTAAACAACGTAATCACGCTCGCTCACGAGTTGGGACATGGCTATCACGGGCGACAGATTTTTAACCAAACACCTTTGAATGGTAGTTACAGTATGCCGGTGGCAGAAACAGCGTCAATTTTTTGTGAGACAATCTTAAAGCAGCAACTTATCGCTCAAGCTGAAGAACATGCATTGCTCGGGATTCTAGATGCTTCCATTCAAGGATATGCACAGACGATTATGGACATTTACTCGCGATATCTCTTCGAAACCGATGTTTTTGACAAGCGAGCAAATGCTGCCTTGAGTGTGGAGCAATTAAATGAAATGATGATTAAGGCGCAAAAGCGTGCTTATGGCGATGCATTAGACCCAGATACACATCATCCCTATATGTGGGTGAACAAAGTGCATTATTATTATCCTCAAAGAAATTTCTACAATTTCCCTTATACATTTGGGTTGTTATTTGCTAAGGGCTTATATGCTGAATATAAAAATGAAGGTGAATCATTTGTATCTAAATACCGCCATATGCTTGAAATGACAGGTCAAAATTCAGTAGAAGAAATTGCACAACTACTTGGCATTGACATTCAGAAAAAGGCATTCTGGGATAGCGCTCTAGATGTGATTCACAGCGAAATACGTTTGTTTATGGAACATGCAGATAAGTTGCTTGCACAAAAAAGTTGATTTCGTATGACGCAAATAAGCTGGAGGAATGCAATGACTAAAAGTCATGTGCTGCGATTAGTGATGATGTTGGCATTGGTGGTTACATTGTTTTCAGTGACTTTGGGTGATCATAATATCCATGCCTACGCTGCTGATAATTCTGAAAAACAGGCTTTGTTTACAGATGAAGATTTGAAGTGGTTAGCGGCGCATCCTGTAATAAAAGTTGCGCCCGATCCCGACTATGCACCTGTGGAGTATTTTGATGCAGGTACATTTAAAGGGATTTCTATCGATTATTTCAACGCTATAGCGCATACTTATCATATAAATTTTCAGTTTGTTCCTTATAATAATTGGTCTGAAGTTCTAGCTGCTGCAAAAGATGGCGATGTGCATATGATTTCAGCTGCTGTTGCTACTGAAAAACGCTCTGAGTATCTTAATTTTACAGATGCTTACTTAACAATGCCGACTAAGATGTTTATTCGATCAGACTCCAATGCGCTTGGCGGTTTGCATCGGCTAAAAGGCAAGCGCATCGCTTCAATAAGGGGATATTCAACTTCAGAATATCTTTCATTAGTGGCGCCAGAAGTAGAAATCATTCTCGTCGACAATATTGAAGAAGGGTTATCTCGACTGTCACTGGGAGAAATAGACGGCTTTCTCGGCGATCGTGGTCAAGTGGGATTCTATCTGAACCAGCTGAATATGGGCAATATCGTTCTCGATCAAACCGTGGACTTCGATTTCCCATTCAATTTATCTGTTGCAGTTATAAAATCCGAACCCGAACTCCTAAGCATCATGCAAAAGATAGTCAAGTCATTTCCACAGGCTAAGCTTGAAGAAATTAAGAGAAGTTGGCTAAAATCCGAGTGGTATGCCTCTGGGATTTCAAGAGGCACACTATTGATATTTGGCGTTGCTAGCATCGTTGGCGTATTGACGGTTTTTGCCTTTGCGATTTGGAATAAGATTTTGCATAAGCGCGTTTTGATACAGACGAGAACTCTTGAAGAAGAACTGAATAAGAGCAGGACTCTCGAACAGCAAATGCGCATTTTAATCGATACAATTCCCTATCCAATATTCACAAAAAATTCAGAATTTCGATTTGTGACAGTGAATAAAGCATATGCAGATTTTTTTGGACTACAACCTTCAGACTTTGAAGGGGTTTTCGATCAATCCGTCTATCAACAGAATGCACAAACGCCTTTGAATCGCTATCGCGCACTTGAAGAGCAGGTGTTGAAGAAACAAGAACCTGCAATGATTGAAGACTACTATCTCGTCGATAAAAGTGGAAATGGACATCATTACAAATTGCTAAAAGTACCGTGTCCAATGATGGATTATACCTCAACTGGGATTTTGGCAATTGCCGTGGATATATCGGAACTCAAGACGATAGAACAGGAGAGGCTCGATAGTTTAAATCGCCTAGTGACGAATATAGCTACGCAGATCAACACCCCACTTGGCAATGTCATTTCAAGCCTAAGTTATTTGCAGTTTCAACATTTAGAACTTTTAAATGCCAGAAGTCAGCAGACGCTTACACAAACCCATTTGCAACGTTATCAAGATGCCGTAGGCGAAGTGTGTGAAATTGGAATTAAGGGTATGCAACGCATACAGGCCATTATGGATGCCTTTGCATCGCTAGCACTGTTGCAGGAACATGGCGAGCATGAAAAAATACACCTTTACGATTTGTTGAGTATAGTAATCGCCTCTAAGCGCAACAGTTTTAACTTTTCATTCTCAGTAGATGTACCTGAGCAGTTGGTTGTGTATGGCGCTCCTAAAGTCTTCGAAGAAGTATTTACTAGAATCATTGACAATGCTATCGAACACGCCTTTAGAATAAAGCATGATTCTGTTTTTTCTCAATACAAAGAAAGCATTTTGAAGGTTTATTATGATGATATAGGCGATTTGCACCAACTGAGGTTTTGCGATAATGGTATGGGAATCACCCAAGAAAAAATTCATCGAGTCTTAGATCCTCTTTATTCAACGACCCTTCATTTAGGTAGTCTTGGAATTGGGTTGAGTATTTCATCTAGCTTAGTTCGAGAAGTATTGGGCGGGAATCTTACCATACAAAATCACAGCGAGGGTGGTTTAGAAGTCGCTATAACATTTAAAAAAACAACGCATATAAACTTGTAGTTAAAAGTTTATAAGCGTTGTTTTTCTTTGTTGATTCTCAGATCCCCATGTGATTGATATTAAATGATAGCCCTCTAATTGTTCTTTTGTAACGCGGATCACATATGTGTGAGCCGCAATTCGCATGAGTTTTTTTTCGATGCCATCGATCCAAAATCGCGGCTCACATGGCTCATTTAGGGTGTATCTTATCTCGTAATCAGTCGTGATATCCGTAATTGAATGATGAATTGCTCGAATATCAACTTTTGGAGCACCTTTCACACCTGCATGCTGATCGGGTGCGTCCTGCATTAGCAAACGCGCCAAATTATTACCGAGTATGCCGTTTCGCTGCCTTAAGCGAAGACCTCTACGCTTTAAGAGACGGTCTAGAGAGTTAAGCTTGCCGATATGTTCAAGATCTATGGGCGCATCGCAGCCATCAAAATCTGAGCCGATACCCACGTGCTCTGGGCCAATTAGATGACATATGTACATAATGTGATCTGCGACATCTTCAATGGAGGCAGTGGTGGGATCGCCAACAAAGGCGCGATGAAAGACCACGTTTATAACACCGCCAGTGTCTGCGATTGCCTTTAGTTGTAAATCATCGAGATTTCTTACATGAGGTGTAATCTCGTAAGCCCCTGAATGACTCGCTATTAGAGGTTTAGTAGAAGCCTTGACTGTCGACCAAAAGGTATGGTTGTTCATGTGTGAAACATCGACTAAAATCCTTCTTTGCTCCATTTTTTCAATTACAAGTCTTCCTAAAGGCGTTAAGTCTAGGCTCGACTGTGTGCCGCCACCAAGGCTATTGCCGTGATTCCAGACCAAAGCAATGGCTTTGACCCCCATATCTGCATACTGATCGATTAGTCCAAGTGCATTCTCTGAGTCAATGGAATAGGCACCTTCTATGGTCTGTATAGCCCAATGTTGAAAGTCGTTTTTTTGACCAGGGTGTAGAGATCCGCCTGTGTACTTTCTAAAGGGGGCGCCGATGTGAGATGCAAGTTCTTCAAGGTGCAAAAGTGCAGCAAATTGTCGATTTATAAGCTGTTGATTTTCGGCTGTGGATCCAAAACCAGGGGTAAAGGCAGCGTAAAAACAGGCATTGATTTGACTTTCCTTAAGTGCTGACCAATGCACTTCTAGGTATTGATCGCGATTATCAAAAAAGCAACGATGTTGCTCATGCGAATGCTGGATGAGTTTCATGAGGACGTCGTTATGTGCGTCTAGTCTTATTTTTTTTTCGACCGGGATATATACCATTGCGACCTCCTTTCGAGGATCTATTAAAATTAGTGTACTTGATATAAGATGGAATGTCTATCGAGATAGAAAATTGTGAATCTTGTGACAATTATGGTTAGTTTACCATTCTGGTGGTAAACTAGTATTGGCAATGTACGTTAGCCATTCTAGTAAGGGGGAAGCTAAATGGTGTGGTTGGGAGAACGCGTCGAACCGGCATTAGATGAGCAAAAGAGAAAAATTGTAGATGAAGGTATTGCAAAGTTTAACAGTGACCAAACTCGACTTGTAGATATTCTGCTGTGCATCCAAAATGAGATGTCGATGCAGTATATTTCAAAAGAAGTGGCGAGCTATTTAAGTTGGAAGCTCGATATTCCATTGAGTCGCACCTTTGATGTGATTTCGTTCTACGGTGCGCTATCCGATACACCTCGGGGAACTTTTGTTGTGCAGTATTGCGATAGTGTGGTGTGCCGCTTAACAGGACACACAGAGATAGAAGCCCGCCTGGTAGAGCTTCTCGGTGTAAAGCCAAGGGAGACATCTAAAAGTGGAAGTGTTTGGCTCGAAAGTGTTCCGTGTTTTGGTGCGTGCGATATATCACCTGCAATTCGCATAAATGGTGTGGTATACGGGCGTCTTACAGATGTAAATAAAATAGAAGATGCGCTAAAACGCAGTGGGCTTCTTAATAGTCAAATTCCAGGTTCTCTATCTAATAATCGGGGGGAAGAACAACATGTCTGAAATTCGCTACATCAGTGAGAATTTTGACCGATATGATGGTCTTTCAATAGGTGCATATAAAGCGCTCGGTGGTTTTGAAGCACTAAAATCAGCTAGGGCGTTAAATCGGGAAGAAATTTGCACCACATTGATTCATTCTGGTTTGCAGGGCAGGGGCGGAGCGGCATATGGAACGGGCATCAAGTGGCAGCAAGCACTTTCGGTAACCGGCGAAGATAAGGTGGTTATTTGCAATGCCGATGAAGGTGAGCCTTGTACATTCAAAGATCGAACACTACTTGAAAAAGATCCGTATCGCATTGTAGAAGGCATGATTATCGCAGGCTACGCAGTGAATGCTAAACGTGGTTTTATATATTTAAGAGAAGAGTATTGGCACCTCAGAAAGCAGATTGAGCATGTACTTGCATCATGTCAACAAGAGGGTTACTTAGGTGAAGAGAGCGGTTTTCAAATTGAATTGTATTCAGGTGCAGGTGCCTATGTCTGTGGAGAGGGCTCTAGCCTTATAGAATCCATGGAAGGCAAGAGTGGTAGGCCACGTATCAAACCTCCATTTATCAAAGAAGCAGGCTTATTTTTAAAACCAACCCTTGTCAACAACGTAGAAACCCTTGCCTGTGTTACGGCAATTTTTCAACATGGACTTGATCGGTTTACTTCATATGGCGAAGGCAAATCTACCGGTACAAAGATGATTTCTCTAGCGGGTCATGTCAACAAACCTGGTACGTACGAAATCGCTTTTGGCACACCACTTCGATCAATTGTAGAACAGCTTGGTGGTGGGATTAAAAACGGTGGCGAGGTCAAGTTTTTTCAACTTGGCGGCGCATCCGGACGCATTGGCACAAAGGAACAACTCGACACAGCCTACACCTACGAGGCATTATCTAAGGCAGGTCTCGATGTGGGCTCTGGCGGATTTTTAGTGGCAGACCAATCGGCCTCGGTTATTGCGTTTATTAAGTCCGTTCAAGATTTCTTTATTCACGAGAGCTGCGGAAAATGTACGCCTTGTCGCGAGGGTAACCGGCAAATTGGGCACATTGTAGATCGATGGAATCGCAGTGAAGGACGAGAAAAAGATGTTGAGACAGCGAAGCGCTTTGCCAATATTATGAAATCTTGTTCGTTCTGTGGACTTGGCGAAACGGCACAAAGTGCACTGCTTTCAGCCATAAAACACTTTCCAGAAGCGTTTATGCTACAGGAGGAATCGCGATGAATAATGTGCCACTTTACGAAATGATTCAGTTGACCATCGATTATCAGTCCATTCAGGTACCAAAGGGCACCACAATACTAGAAGCTGCTAAACAAGGTGGTGTAGATATTCCGCATTTGTGTTTTCACCCGGATCAGAGCATAAAGGGCAACTGTCGCATTTGTATGGTAGAGGTAAAAGGCTCTAGAAAACTGGCTGCAGCATGTGCAACGCCAGCTTGGGAAGGAATGGAAATACTGACCCACTCCAGACAAGTAAGAGACATGCAAAAGGGTGTATTAGAGCTAATACTCGCCAATCACCAACAAGACTGTCTTAATTGTCAACGGAACGGAAGCTGTGAATTGCTTGCACTATGCGAGCGTTTCAACATCACGAGAAGTCCTTTAGAAGATGCAGTAGAGGCACTTGCCCTAGACAATACAAATCCATCACTGGTGAGAGACACGGCAAAATGTGTTAAGTGTATGCGTTGTGTTGAGGCTTGCCAAAAGGTTCAGACCGTCGATGTGCTCACGCACAGCCACCGGTCGATACATTTTAATGTTACACCTGCATATAATCAGCCTCTCGAGAGTACAATGTGCGTATATTGTGGCCAATGTGCGGCTGTTTGCCCAACGGGTGCAATCGTCGAGAAAGACGAAACAGACTTGGTATGGGAGGCCCTAGAAAACCCCACTAAGCACGTCGTCGTTCAAGTAGCGCCTGCTGTGCGCGTTGCCATAGGCGATGCCTTCGATCTCCCGCCCGGAGAAGCGGTAGCAGAAAAATTGGCAGCCACACTAAGGCGCCTTGGATTTAATGGCGTTTTTGACACGAACTTTACTGCGGATTTAACCATTGTAGAAGAGTCCAATGAATTGCTCTACCGCATAAAAAACAAGGGTGTTTTACCTATGGTGACATCTTGCTCTCCAGGCTGGATCAATTTTATGGAGGGGCGTTATTTTGATCTTGAAGCGCATATTTCCACGTGTAAGTCACCCCAGCAAATGTTTGGCGCACTATCTAAGACCTATTACGCAAAGCTCAATAACCTAGATCCTAAAGACATTTTTACTGTATCAATAATGCCGTGTACTGCCAAGAAGTATGAGGCGGCAAGAGAAGAGATGGGCCGCGAGGGTTATCGCGATGTAGATGTGGTACTGACAACAAGAGAGTTGGCGCGAATGATAAAAAGTTCGGGCATAATATTTGAGTCCCAAGCGCCACAAGAATTTGATGCACCTTTTGGTTTGGCCAGTGGCGCGGGTGTCATATTTGGGGCATCCGGTGGCGTAATGGAAGCAGCACTTCGTACGGCACACTCCGTTGTACTTGGACGACCAATGGAAAACTTGTCATTTACACCAGTTCGCGGTTTAGATGGC
>CALFXQ010000360.1 GCA_937958285.1 uncultured Fusibacter sp.
CTGGTCTCCAAAATCCCCTCTAAAAAAACTAAGTGGCGACTTGGCAAAAATGAAACGCCCACAATATCCCCCTCAATCAGTTGGCGATTGGATAACGTGGACCCAACTTTACAAAGAACTTACAACCCACTTGGCCCAACTTGGTCTCGAGCCACCTAGTCCATCGGATTCAAATAACCCTGTCACGATTGTAGATTTAAAGAAATACTTGGCCCAGTTGAGAGAACTTGCGCTTTTAAATAACACCAGCTCTGCGATTCCAGATCTTGAAGCCTTCCCAGAAGGTATGTTCTCTGAAGATGGTGTCTACTTCTCTCCACGGGCAGTGATTCCGCTCATACTATGGCTAAGAGACGACACCAGCAATCAATAGCACTTGCTATAATACACGTAAAAAGCTCCCGTTTGGGAGCTTTTATACGTATTATACTGTGTGATAGCCACAGATTTTTCTATTATTTGTTGTATAGTGGGTACTTTTCACAAAGCGCATGTACACGTGCTTGTAATGAAGGTACAGGCTCAGATTTATTGAGGCAGTTGACAATTATGTCTGCTACTTCGATCATATCTGCCTCGACGAGACCTCTGCTAGTCACAGCTGGTGTACCTACGCGGATACCAGATGTAACAAAAGGTGAACGCGTTTCTTTTGGCACCGTATTTTTGTTTACAGTGATTTCGATTTCACCGAGAAGTTGCTCAGCTTCTTTACCGCTTATACCGTCTGCACCTAAGTCAATCAACATAAGGTGGTTGTCGGTACCGCCAGAAACTAGGTTAAGGCCACGTTCAACGAGAGCATTAGCCAGTGTTGACGCGTTTTTAACCACTTGCTCTTGGTAAGCTTTAAACTCAGGCTGAAGGGCTTCTAAGAATGAAACTGCCTTCGCTGCAATGACGTGAACCAGTGGACCACCTTGAAGACCTGGGAATATTGCCTTGTCGACAATCTTTGCGTGCTTTTCTTTACAAAGAATTGCGCCGCCTCTTGGTCCACGAAGGGTTTTATGCGTTGTCGTTGTGACAAAGTCCGCATAATCGCATGGGTTTTGGTGAAGACCAGCTGCCACAAGACCTGCAATATGTGCCATATCCACCATTAAGAGGGCATCGACTTCGTCGGCAATCTCTTTAAATTTAGCGAAATCGATTTTTCTAGCATATGCTGAAGCACCTGCAACAATCATCTTTGGGCGATGCTCATGGGCAAGTTTTCTCACCACTTCGTAGTCGATCATTTCTGTTACAGGATCTACGCCATAAGAGACAAAGTTAAAGTAGAGGCCAGAAATATTCACAGGTGAACCGTGTGTTAAGTGACCACCATTCGATAAATCCATACCCAACACTTTATCGCCAGGCTTAAGTGCCGCAAGATAAACGCCCATATTTGCATTTGCGCCAGAGTGTGGTTGCACATTGGCATGATCTGCATTAAAGAGCTTTTTAAGACGCTCAATGGCTAAACTCTCAGCCACGTCAGTAACAGAGCAGCCACCATAGTAGCGCTTTCCAGGATACCCTTCTGCATACTTGTTTGTAAACACACTGCCCATAGCTTCCATAACTGCTTCTGAGACAAAGTTCTCCGATGCAATTAGCTCAAGACCACCTTGTTGGCGTTTTGTTTCGTTTTCGATTGTTTCAAAAATCTCTGGATCTACCTGTTGTAAAAATCTGTACTGCATCCTATTCCTCCTTATCATCATGAGGTTTCCCTCACACAAGCCTTACTCTTCGATTTGCTTAATCGCCCTCGCCATGTAACGCTCGGCTTGGGTTGCGCGTTTTTCCCAGCGTCTAAGACCATAATAGGTGCCTGCCATGCACAGTGCTCCAACCAATATTGCAAAGGGCTCTGGATTTATACTCGGCCACAGAAAATGCACCCCAGCATATGTGATACCCAAACCCAACAGCAGCGCTAACAATGGCTGTAAATACACAATATATGCGGCTTTAAGAACATCTTTATCTTGCATTTCTAACTCTACCAAAGCCCCAAGTGGTGCGTTGATTGCGTTGATTACTTCTGCAATACCCTCTTGTCCTTCGTCGACGTTGCATACCTGACAGTCGCCACACGCCTCGTGTCTTGTAAAAGTCACAATGGCATGTGGACCTTTAAGTTCGATAATCCGACCAATTCTATGCATGGGTCACCTCATACACCAGCGAGAAAACGTTATCCCCGCCTCATCTTATTATAATGGATTCGCTCGATTTGATAAGTAGCATTCTCAAAAAACTCTACTGAGAATATTAAATGTTTGTAAAGAAGTTATTCAACTGGCGATTCAGCGGTTTCATCTCCAAGCACGACGGCCAGGGCTAGTTCATCTAGCTGCTTTTGGTCTGCCACAGATGGGGCATTTGTAAGGGGGCACGAGGCATTTTGCGTTTTTGGGAAAGCAATGACATCTCTAATGTTCTCTGTACCTGTAAGAATCATGGTCAGACGATCGAGTCCAAAGGCAATACCACCATGTGGCGGTGTCCCATACTTTAGTGCCTCTACCAAGAATCCAAATTTCTCGGTTATTTCAGCTTCTTCTAGACCTAGCGCCTTAAACATGCGATTTTGAAGATTGGCGTTGTAGATGCGAATACTGCCTCCACCCACTTCATAGCCATTGATTACTAAATCATATGCCTTTGCCCGGGCTTGATCTGGATTGCTTTCTATAATATCTAAATCTTCGTCTTTTGGACTTGTAAATGGATGATGCTTCGCATAATAGCGATTGTCGTCTTCATCGTATTCAAAGAGTGGGAAGTCGACCACCCATACCACTTTAAAGACACTTGGGTCAATTAAGTCGAGTTTGCGCGCCGCTTCTAGTCTTAGACCGCCAAGGGTAACATTGACAACCGACTTTTTATCTGCGACAAAGAGAAGTAAGTCGCCATTTTGAGCATTCATGATCTCAACAAGCCCCTTCAATGTCTCTTCTGAGAGGAACTTGGCAATAGGACTATCGATGCCTTCTTCTGTAAGGCGCATCCAGGCCAAGCCATGGGCACCATAGGTCTTCGCTAATTTTTCTAGGTTTTTCATGCCTTTTTTGCTAAATGTTTCTGCGCCGCCTACAACATTGATCCCTTTAACAGATAGTCCTTGTGCCACTGCATTTTCGAAGACGCCAAAGCCACAATCCACCGCCCATGGCGCCAAATTGACCATCTCCATATCGAATCTAAGGTCTGGTTTATCAGAGCCATAACGCTCCATTGCTTCTTCGTAGGTCATGCGCATAAATGGCGCATCGAGCTCGACACCGCGCACAGTCTTAAATAGATGACGAATCATCCGCTCGTTGACAGCCATAATATCTTCTTGATCGATAAAAGACATTTCAATATCGATTTGCGTAAACTCCGGTTGTCTATCTGCACGCAGATCTTCATCTCTAAAGCAACGTACTATTTGGTAGTACTTGTCGAAACCCGAAATCATTAAGAGTTGTTTGAACAACTGAGGCGATTGGGGCAAGGCATAGAACTTACCACGATTAACGCGCGATGGCACGAGATAATCCCTAGCACCTTCGGGCGTCGGCTTTGTGAGTACTGGGGTTTCCATATCTAAAAACCCTTCTTCATTCAAAAATGTGCGCACGGTGGAAGAGATATGATGTCTCATCTTTAAGAAACGCTGCATTTTAGGCTTTCTTAAATCGAGATATCTGTATTTTAACTTGAGGTTTTCTCCGGCGTTGTCGTCGTCGTTAACGTGGATTGGAGGTGTTTGGGCCGTCGATAAAATCTTTAAAGTCTCGGCGAAAATCTCGATACGGCCTGTGGGAAGTTGATCGTTAATGGACTCTCTTTGACGGACGCGCCCCTGAACTGCAATCACGCATTCATTTGTAAGGGAATCGGCCTTATCAAAAGCCTCTCTCGATAAATCAGGATCGAACATAATCTGAACAATGCCCTCTCTATCGCGTAAGTCAACAAAAATAAGCGCACCTAAATTTCTGCGTTTTTGCACCCATCCCATCACGGTAACCATTTCATCTATTTGTGCTTCTCTTAGCGTGCCACAGTAGTGACTCCGTTTCCAGCTCCCTAAAAAATCGCTCATTGTATTCTCCTTTTTTGTTTTCGCCTAATTCTTATTTTACCGCTCAAAAACGGCATGTGTCAAGGTTTGCACATCACTATGGCGCCAGTGCTAAATGTATATTTTTCTTTGAAATCATCTCATCGATGCGCCCGAAATAGTCTTCAAGACTCTTTACATTGTGAATGCGCTCAAAGCGGTCTTCCGCTGGGTAAAACAACTTGCTGGTGGCCCCTGCTCCAAAGGCCAAAATCGTCTGCTTCTCTTCCATCATCAACATATTGTAGACCGATGCTTTACCTGGCAACGTATACCCTACATTCTCAAGATTGCCAAGCATATACTTCTGACGGTACATATAGTAGGGTACATAACCTTGGGCCCGCGCTATTTTATCGATTGTCTTTAGCATATCTGCAACCAAGTGTTCACTGGGCAACTCGTAATCGCCTCGCTCGCGATTAAGACGCGACGAACGCTTGATGGCCAGAGTATGTACAGTAATGTTTTCTGGTTTTAATGCCAACACAGATTCTATAGACCGCCTTACATCGCTTAGTGTCTCTTCTGGCAATCCCACGATCAAGTCCATATTGACTGCATGAAAGGCGTGATGCTTAACGAGACCCATGGCCTTTACTGTTTGCTCTACATTGTGCTTTCGTCCAATGATGTGGAGTGTACGGTCATCCATCGTTTGAGGATTCACACAAACTCTGTCTATACCCAAGGCTTTAAGGGTTTTAAGTAAGTCGTCATTGATGGCATCTGGGCGCCCTGCTTCAAATGTAAACTCGCGAAGCCCACTTAAATCGTAATGCGCTCTAAGCGCTTCGACAATCTTTTCTATTTGATTAGGTGTAAGCACAGCTGGAGTGCCGCCCCCAAAGTATACAGTATCTACCTTCTTTCCACGCATTGCCTCACAGTTGCCTTTGATTTCTTCAATCAGAGTCATTGTGTACGCTTCAATTTGTGCCTCTCTTCCCTTGGCCGCATAAGATGGGAACGAACAATACAAACACCGCGTAGGACAAAAGGGGATGCTCAGATAAATCGAAAATCTAGATTCATCGATGGGGTATATATAAGGCCTTTCTAAATGACAGATTTCCAGTAAAAGTTGAATCTTGTCTTCTTCGACATAGTAATCATCTCGAAGACTTTCGGCAATTTGCACATCGCTTAAGCCCTGATCCATCATCTCGTGACACAGTTTTGTCGGTCTAACACCAACCAATACGCCCCATTTAGAAAGGGGCTCTAGCTGGGTTCTAAGCGCCTCGTAGAGCTGTCTTACCAATCTGCGCTTGATGTTGCGCTTTAGCAACACCTTATCCGAAATAACTGCAATCGTTTCTCGGTAAGTGAGTAGCACCTGATCCTCACTTAGGAGCTTTGTCTCGACAGTCGCTTCTGTCTGTGTATGTATCAATCTACTTTCAATGGCAAGTAGTGGGCAACACCCCACCATTACCGCCTCAGTGCCTGACAACTGGTTTTCTTCGACAATTTGAAATTGGTCTACTGGCAAAAAAACAGATACGATATTGCGAAAATCGTATCCATGGTTGTGTCCATAAATCTTAACAATCATATTTACTTTCACCTAACCCTTTGAAAACCGGCTCAAATATGGATTCTGACGCTTTTCGTCTCGCAATGTAGTTTGTGGTCCGTGCCCTGGGAGCACGATGAGCTGACTAGACCATGTGGCCATTTTTTCGAGGGTTTTTCTCATGGTCTGCATGTCGCCGCCAAACAAGTCGGTACGCCCAATACTCCCCTGAAACAAAGTATCGCCCGTTGCGAGATACTCCTCAACTTCTACGCAGATACCGCCACGTGTATGACCAGGTGTATGATGAATTTTTACTTTGCACGATCCCAGCTCAAAGTTATCGCCATCGCTTAATAGGCGATCTGCCACGAATGATAATGGCTTACCAGGGAACATGGCAGAGGCATTCTTGGCGGGGTCTTGCAACATTTCAGCATCTTTCTCGTGAATGGCAATAGGGGCACCTGTTAGGGCTTTTAAGTCTACTGCACCACCAATATGATCGCAATGACCATGGGTAAGCACGATAATCTCGAGGTCCAAACTCTTTTCTTCAAGCAAAGCGTGAACTTTCTGCGCGTCTCCGCCAACATCAACTGCCATCGCCTTTTTTGTTTGTGGATCCCAAAACACATGACAATTTGCTTCTAAAACCCCTAAAGGCATTGTTTTAACACGCATATTCGCTCCTTAAAAAAGTTTTTGAGAGTCCAACAAAATAGTTACAGGACCATCGTTTACAATCTCGACCTTCATGTCAGCCTGAAAACTACCTGTGGCAACCTTTATTCCGTAACCTTCGACGGCCTTACAGAACGACTCATAAATGCGTTTAGCGGTTTCTGGTCTCCCTGCATCTGAATAGCTAGGTCGCCTTCCCTTTCTAACATCTCCAAGCAAAGTAAACTGAGAAATAATAAGGGCCTCGCCGCTAATATCTAGCAGTGAGTGGTTCATGACATCGTTCTCGTCTTCGAAAATGCGCAAATTAACCAATTTTTCAGCTAAATAGACTATGTCTTTCTCTGTATCTTCTTTATGAACGCCAAGGAGCACGTTAACCCCTTTTTCTATTTCACCAACAACCCTACCATCTACTGTCACAGATGATCTGAGTACCCTCTGAACGACTGCACGCATATGCTCAAACTCCTATGATCCCGTAACGCGCTTGACGTCAATCACATCAGACATAGATCTAAAACGATTGATGATTTTTGTAAGCTGTTCGGTATTTTGAATTTCTAAATTGAGATTAATTAAAGCAATCCCGTCTTTTGTTCTTCGGGCATTGACTCCATTGACCATCACATTTGTCTCGGCCATAAGCATGGTGATCTCAGAGAGCAAGCCCTTACGATCTTGGGCCACAATCTGTATTTCACTCTGATAGGCCACGACTTCATCTTTCGCCCACGACACTTCGATATAACGGTTTCTAGCTTCTTCGTGAGTCTCGAGATTGGAGCAGTCCATTCTGTGAACGGTAACGCCGCGACCACGAGTAATAAAGCCAATGATTCTATCTCCTGGAACTGGCGAGCAGCACTTTGCAAATCGAACAACTGTATTGTCTATGCCCTCTACCACAATCCCCTGATTGCCTTTGTCGTGCTTTTTGGGAGGTGCTTTAAACTGCTGCTGAGTAAGCGCAACACTTTGGTTCTCTCTCTGCTTTTTCTCTTCTTCTTTATAAAGCTCTCTAATTTTGGGAATCACTTGGCCAGTTAGGATACCACCATAACCCACAGAGGCATAGAGATCTTCAAGATTTTTAACCGTAAGACGCTTTAAAATGAGCTCCTGCCACTCTGCCTTTAAGAAGTCTTTCATATGGAAGCCATTGCGTCGAATCTCTCGCTCGAGCATTTCTTTGCCCTTGTCGATATTCTCTTCTCTGCGCTCTTTTTTAAACCAATGCTTAATTTTGTTTTTTGCCTCAGTGCTCTTGACGAACTTTAACCAGTCCCGACTCGGACCTGCGGCGGTTTTGCTGGTAATAATTTCTATAATTTTGCCATTTTCTAGTACAAAATTGAGCGGAACAATGCGTCCGTCAACTTTTGCACCTACGCACTTATTACCTACAGCAGAGTGAATTTTATAGGCAAAGTCTACCGGGGTTGAACCCATGGGTAGCTCTACAACCTTCCCTTGAGGTGTAAAGACGTAAACCTGGTTGGACGTGAGTTCAAATTTTAATGAATCCATAAATTCTGTGGGCGACTCAAGGTCCTTTTGAACTTCCATCATGGATCTGAGCCAAGATAACTTGTGATCTAAGTCTGCACTATCACGGCCATCTTCCTTGCCTTCTTTGTATTTCCAGTGAGCAGCAATACCATATTCTGCCACTGCATGCATTTCTTTTGTGCGAATCTGAATTTCGAAAGGATCGCCTACGCCACTTATAAGCGTGGTATGAAGGGATTGATACATATTGGCCTTGGGCATTGCAATGTAATCTTTGAACCTGCCAGGTATGGGTTTCCATAAAGTATGAACAATGCCAAGCACGCCATAGCAGTCCTTAACAGAATCTAGAATGACACGTACTGCTGTGATATCGAAAATTTCGTTAAAACTCTTATGTTGATATACCATTTTTTTGTAGATCGAATAAAAGTTTTTAGGGCGACCCGAGATTTCTGCATAGATACCAACGTCTTGGAGTTCTTCTTTAAGCTGCGAAATCACATCGTGAATATAGGCTTCTCTTTCGGAGCGCTTTTTATTCACGCGCGCCACTAAGTCGTAATAACCTTCTGGATCGATATAGAGTAAGCTTAGATCTTCTAGTTCCCACTTTATTTTGAAAATCCCCAGACGATGTGCAATTGGGGCAAAAATTTCGAGGGTCTCTTGTGCCTTTTCTCTTTTTTTGTCGTCGGTTTGAAACTTTAATGTGCGAATATTGTGCAGACGATCAGCCAATTTAATTAATATAACGCGAATATCTTCTGCCATCGCGAGAAACATCTTGCGAAGATTTTCAGCTTCTCTCTCTTCTTTTGTTTCGTAATGAATTTTG
>CALFXQ010000361.1 GCA_937958285.1 uncultured Fusibacter sp.
GAAGGCTATAGTGCTTGTTATTTTCTTGAGTTAAAACGATGGGCGGCATAAAATCGTAAAGCTCACCCATTTTAATCAGCATTGCTTTCTCGTTTAGAAAAGGCAACTCGGTAAACTCAAGCCCATGGCCAGATACTTGAGTACCATAATAGCTCTTATCAATATAATCCGGTTTATAGAGTTGTGTCTTTGTGAGTGTAATGCTAAGTAATACTTCTTGTGCATCTCTGTAGCTCACAAGAATCCGTTTGTAGTAAGGATCCAGATCTTCCCAAACCTCTGCTTTTTCAAAGGTATAGCCCGCTGGCACGCTAGCATAATCAAAGGCATCTCCTTCATAGACCCTCTCTAGTTCAACAAGATTATCTATTGTTAAATCCGGTGCCTTTACACCGCCAAAGCCTAATATAAGCTTATCCTTGCCCTCTATAAATCCAACGCTATTCTCAATAAAGATTTCCTGGGTCCAGTTCAAAAGTTCACCCGCGAAGCTAGTACCATTAAATGGTGTGAATAGAAGGGCCAGCATAAGGGTCGCTACTATGGCAACTTTCCTTATAAACTTGGGCATGAGGAAGCGACGAGGTGCCGGAATGGTCATCATTGAAACATCTGTGGAAGCGGTGCCCTCTTCGTAGGCTGGCTCTGCATGGGTTGGCTCAGCTTCAATCAGGCTCATAATTTTCTCAATTCGCACAAGGCTTGGGGCTGCGGCACCGAGTAGGGTTTTATCGTCTCTCAGGGTATTGGCATCAAACTGTTTTAGCATAAGGGCTATGATCCTCCTGATTTTGTCTTAGTGTACTTTTTAGCTTTTGTTTGGCACTATATAAGATGTTTTCAGTCTTTTTTCGCGTAAGACCCATGCGCCTCGCAATTTCATCTAGTCCCAATTCTTCGAAGTAGCGTAAGGTAATCGCCTGATTCTGTGAATCAGTTAAGGTCTCTAGGGCGCTAATCAAACTTTGATTAGCTTCTTCCCTTATAATTTGAGATTCAACTTGGTCCTTTTCTTCAGTGAATTGATGGAAGGCTTCTTCTGGTGCAATCTCTGATCTCGCGCGATCTTTGATCAGTTTAAAACTAGCGTTTTTTGCGATGGCAAAGAGCCAAGTTGAGAAGGGCTTTGTGGCATCATACTGTTTTAGATTTCTATACACAGATAGAAAAGTTTCTTGGGCAATATCTTCAGAAAGTTGTGGATCCTTCAGAATCTTGTAAACAAATCCGTACACCTTATGCTCATACCGCTCAAGTAGAAATCTAAAAGCTTGCTTGTCACCACCGAGTATTGCTTCAATGCAATTTTGATCATTCATTTTACCTATTACTCCTTTCTGAACGCGTTCACTGAGTAATAGTCGCGTTCTGAAAAAAACACTAAATCTTTTTTGCCCACTTATGTAAAAAGCACGCCACACGGCGTGCTTTTGTTGTTCGAGGGTGGCACGAGGGTGGCACCAGGGTGGCACCAGGGTGGCACCCTATGCTCTCGACACCACTTGAGGGCACTGGCTGCCGTCTTTAAACCAGCGGCAGGGCTTGCAGTTTAAACATGTCACTGGAGTCTGACCCGCCTGCGCTTTATTGGCCCATGCTGGGTCCACCAGGTGTGCACGGCCCAGGGCCACAAAATCCGCAAGCTGGTTATCGGTAAAATATGCGGCCTCCTCCGGAGTGCGCACGCCGTTTACAAGGATTACAGGAATCTCCACCGCCGCTTTTACAGCAGTGCCCATATAGGCAATCCATGTACCCTCAAAGTCTTCTGGCACCAGGTGGGACTGATCTTCGCCAAGGCCTGCAGAAACGTGCAGTAAATTGACGCCGTAACTTTGCAGTTTCTTAGCAATTTCTATGCCCGCCGATAGGTCTGGCTCATTGGCACCCATGCGGTATGCCAAGATTGGCATATCAGGACATGTGGCTTTTACCCCTTCTATTATGGACTTTGCAAGGCTTAGACGGTTGTCTAGGTCGCCTCCGTAGGCATCTTGACGCGTATTCACCTGCGAATTTGCCATCTGGCACAACAAATAACCGTGGGCACCGTGCAACTCAACCCCGTCGAAGCCCGCAGCCACCGCGCGTTTTACCGCAGCCACAAACTGATCTTCTATCTCTTTAATTGCTTCAACGCTTAGGTCGTTCACATGAAAGGGTTTTAGCTCTTGCATCACCCGATTTCGTTTATCGCCTGCGTGGTGAATTTGCACAATCGCCTTGGCTCCCGCCAAATGGATAGCGTCGGCCAGGGCCTTCATGCCCTCAATTTGTCCATCTTCCCAAAGTCCCAATTGGTCTAGACTTAAGCGACCTTCGGGAGTCACGCAAGTAGCTTCGATAACAATGAGACCTGGGCCGCCATCAGCTAAAGCCTTATAGTGAGCGATGTTCTTTTGGGTTACATAACCTGTGTGATCGCTAAAGCTAAAGCACACCATGGGGGGCACGCAAATGCGGTTTTTTACAATTGTATTGCCCACTTGTACCGATTCAAATAGTGTATTCATTGCGCTATCCCCTTATTCTCTTCTATGTGTAAAAATGCTGGGTTTGATGTGTTCGTGGTATCATTACTATCATAAGCTATTTGCATTTTTCTGTCTATCTACTACTGGCCCTTCGGCGAGGTCCTATTGGCACGAGGGTGGCACGAGGGTGGCACCAGGGTGGCACCAGGGTGGCACCAGGGTGGCACCAGGGTGAGGTCCTATTGGCACGAGGGTGGCACCAGGGTGGCACCAGGGTGGCACCAGGGTGCGAGGGTGGCTCTACTCAAGTGGCACAGCGGTTAAGTTCACCATCATCCCACCCTCTTCAGTGAGTTGATTGGGGCCAATGGTCACACTCATCGACCACGGCGCTTTGTTTGCCGTGATTATTGTCATGCCCTGAATCTTCATTTTGCTATATTCAGAGTGCCTAGATAAGAGCGCTTCGTACTTTTGAACGAGCTTTGCCTCGGTAGCCTGGTCCACAAATGTCAAATTAAAGCCGCCTCCTTCTAGGGCCTCCGCCATTACCAATCTTCCAGACTCGGGTATTGGCAATACCTCTAGCGGATACCCCTGAGGCATCTCTACTTGAGCTTCCATATTTAATTCCCCTGCGCCCGCTTCTGAGAACCCCTTTGCCATGAGCGCTCTTAAGGCTTCTTTGTGCACACTGAGTGTTCTTTCGCCCTCAGCCTTTGTCATTAAGCCCTGCACCGCCTCTTCGTAGCGCTGGAGATAACCTAAAAATGGTGCTAAACGCTCTACCAGCGCCGCTTTATCCTCCGCATTAGGACTGGTTAGCCCAACATATCTCTCTTTTGCACCCTTTAAAGCCGCAATTCGCGTTTCTAGATCCAATACAAAACCTTCACCTTCCGGTAAAAGATCAAATGCATCACTTTGTTTGCCAATTTCTGTCATGTTGTCTAGGGCATCGGTAAGCTTTTCTCGGTTCAGTTGGGCAATTTCTGGTGGATTTGTAACGGGCATCATAAAGATGGATTGCCCAGCACTGGCGGCTTGATGGCTGTAGTGCGCCAATTGGTCTAGCGCCTCCCACAGCTTGAGGTAATCGCCACCTAGGGATGCAAGGGCTGCGGGACTTACATAACCATTGGCCAACTTGATGGCTTGAATTTGAGATCTTAGATAATCTAAAGCTTGTGCGCTATCTATTTTGTCGTAGCTGTAATCCACAGTGCCTTTTACATTCCATAAACGGTTCGTGGCCTCGTACATAGCGGATTGGCGATTGCCATAGGTCTTGGTGTTCGCGATTGTGTCGAGCATTGGTATTTGCTGTAGCTGAGAATCTAGTGCAAATTCGGGGGGGCCAATGCGTTCAATGCTCCAGCGTATGGTATCGCCTGCGGAGCGATAAGCGACCCACTGGGTATTATGGGTGGCGGGGATTGTATAAAAGCGGGTCTCCACCTGGTCTATACGCACAGGCAATCCACTTAAGTCGAAGGTGCCGTCTTGATCGACGCCTAAGCCATAACACTCCGTGAGCTCACCGGTGGCATCGACCGGTCTTTTGTCGATAAAGGTACCGTGAAGGTCATTTACTGTTACCAAATGTTGGCTCGTGTATTTAAGGCTACGGGTTACAATGTAGGCCTTTTGAGTGTTGGCATCGTAGGCGATTAGTTCCTCAACTGCTAATTGAGCGCTTCCCTCACCATGACTTGCGTCTTCAAACTTCGATTTCCACGATTGTTCCTCATCGATGAGCACATTGCCTTTAAAGAAACGGTACTTTTTCATATCTTCTAATACATCGGCGTCGCTTGCAGTGTTGTATTCTTCTGATGGTTCAACTCGTGCGTTTGCTTCAACTTGTGCGTTTACTTCACCTTGTGAAGTTGGTTCATCGCCTGGGGCAAGGGTCTTTGATTGGCATCCTGTTAACACGGTAGTCAGTAGCAGCAAAAAGATCAGCAGTACCTTGATAACCAGTGCCGTACCCGGCTTTAGTTGTGCTGTACCCTGCTTTAGTTGTGCTGCATCCTGCTTTTCCTGTGCTGAACCCAGCTTTACCAGGTGTTGCGCTTGGTTGGTCTCTTTTTTTCTCATGCGTCGTTCCTCCCGTAGCATATATACCCCGTTTACTGATTTATAGCGCTTAAGCAGGGTATATATCGACCACAAGGCACACATTTAGGAGTCCCAATTGCTTATAAAATTTCTCAGCCTCTACCTGTTTGCAGGTATTCTCATGCTATCAATCATGTTTGTCTATTCTCTTGCGCGAGGAAAATCCGACTTTTCCAAAGTTCTTGGTGCCCTTGCCGTTAGTATCGACATTTATTTACTAGGCTACTTGCTCGAAATCAACATGAATACTTTAGATGAACTGCTATTTTGGAATCAGATTCAGTACTTCGGCATTCCGTTCTTTCCAGCCTTTTGGCTACTGGTAAGTCTTCTATACACCGGACGCTTAAAAAAACTGTGGAGCTTACCCACCGCGTTTATCTTGATTATTCCAATTATCACTTTTATAATGCGCGCTACCAATTCAATGCACTATCTATATTATAGTCAAATCTATCTCAATCACGTCAACGACAGCGTCTTTATGGTACTAAATAAGGGCCCTTGGTATATCATTCAAATGGTTTATGTGCTAATAACACTAGTGATTAGTTCCTGGACATACTATCAGAGATACAGCATGAGCGATCATGTTCAAAAGAAGCAATTTGGACTGTTGCTATCCGCTTCAACGTTGCCATATATTGCACTGCTCTTTGTTGGGCTCAACGTGGGTAATAGCGGTATTGACTTTACCGCTATTGTATTGCCACCCTCTGTTTTAATCATCAATTACGCCCTTGCGAATTACAATTTCTTAGAGATCAAACTAATGGCAAGAGATCGAGTATTCGAAGATAGTCAAAACGGTTTAATTCTCCTCGATCACGCCCGCACTATCAAAGACTTTAACCCTGCTAGTATTAAATATTTTGATCAGCTTCAGGTTAAGCTGTCCTTTGACTCCCTCGATACTTTACTGGCGCCACATGCTCAGATTCTTGAAGAGCTTAAGAAAGACGCCACATCACTATACAAATTCAGCTATCTCGATGAAATGCATCAGCTCGCCTTTACATCTAGCGATATTTGGAATTATGGAGAGTTAATTGGAGTATTGCTTTCTATTGAAGATGTAACCGTCAAAGAACAGCTCAACGAGCAACTACGCGAAATGGCGCGAACAGATGTGCTTACTGAACTCAATAATCGTCGGTTCTTTGTTCAAGAGGCCGAAAAAGCCCTAGAGCGTATTAAGCGATATCCGCAACCCCTTGCCTTGTTAATGATCGACATCGATTTCTTTAAAAAAATTAACGACACCTACGGACACGTGTGTGGTGATTTAGCACTTAAGTCTGTGGCTGATCAAATCCGTGCAAGCTTTAGAGGTTCAGATGTTATTGGTCGTATCGGCGGAGAGGAATTTGCAATACTAATGATCGATTCAACTCCTGAAAAAGCCTTTCAAAAGGCAGAAATGTTCCGATCTTCTATCGAGCAGATGAACTTTGTCTACAATGATTCGTCTATTCCTATCACAGTAAGTATTGGAATATCCCAATACAAGGATTCTAATTGCTCGCTAGATGACCTTGTTACTGGCGCTGACCACGCTATGTATCGCGCAAAAGAACAAGGGCGCAATTGTGTAGTCGTAGATGCATAAAACCACGCTTTGGCATCACTAAGCGTGGTTTTCTCTTTTGAAAGGGTACATATCTTTTAGCACTAATTAATTGCCATCATGCATATCGGGAGGTAATCAATGACTTCACCAGAAGGTATCCTAAGAAGAGAGTCTATTATGCTTAAAGTATTTTGGTTTGTTTTTCTCGTCGCCGTAGGTATTGGTGGTGTCTTAATTGTCGGACCTCAAATAGGTCTTATTGCAGACAGTGACCAAATCATTGGTGCATTCGTTCTGTGCTGTTTCTTTGCTCTTCTTGCCTTGGTGGGCATAGTAGTTCTAAGTGGCCGACAGCGCAAATTAAAGGCTGTTTTATATGGTCCAGAATTTATAACACAGTGGGAAGATCCCGAGGCTGGTACTGTTTTGCTCAGTCGTTTAGGTTTCTTTTGGTATGGTGAATTTTATACTGCAAAGGGTTATGCTTGCTCCATTAGAGAGGCCATATTCAAAGATAATCAAATTCATATTGTCTATCTGATGGCACGTCGAAGCGGTCAAGGTAAGCACCATGCACAAATTGACGTTCCCGCCGCGTATGAATCTGCCTCATTGCAATTCTGCGAGGCCGTACATCGCAAATAATTTGTAATCTGCATATGCGACTTATAACCATTATAAAAGGGTGCGCCTAAAGGCTCGTGTAATTGCTCTACAACGAACCAGTGGGGACACCCTTTGTGCATTTATTGCGTATTCTCGATCTTCATTCTTGTGTTTTCAATGGTTGTAGAGATTGAGTTACCCTCGTTAAACGGACCAACGGAACACGTCCCTCATGGTCTGTTTACCCAGGCTACTATTTTGCCGCGGGCGTGGCCTTGTTCGAGTTCGGCGAGGGCTTT
>CALFXQ010000362.1 GCA_937958285.1 uncultured Fusibacter sp.
ATTGCACCCGCAATTATTATTGCGACTGCAAGCGTACCGATGTTTAAGGAGAAATCATGCCCAAGCACAACAGTAGTAAAATTGACCCAAATGCTGCACAGTTAAGCATGGATAGATTGTTGTCATATAAGAGTCCTAAGGCAGACCGAGTGCCGAACATCCCACTCTATATGGATCAAGTGCTATCGTATTTGGATACAACACTGCGTCCATTAGAAACAAATCCCAAAGAACCATGCTTCACCAAGACAATGATCAATAACTATGTAAAATCAGGCGTACTTAAACCACCCATCAAAAAAAAATACGACCAGTATCATTTAATGACACTGACGATGCTCTACCGGTTAAAGAAAAGCTTAGACCTCAAAGACATCGAAGTCGTTCTTGGAAATATACCACGTCAAAGATTTGAAGAATATTATCAGCATTTTATTGGCGTTGAAGAAACTGTAGGCGGCAAACTCGAAGTCTACAGCAACGGCGAAGCAAGTGCCGAAGCACTGTGGGAAACGATTGTGACACTGGCCGTAGAAGCAGACGCAAAGATGCGCCTTGCAGAGGAGCTCGTAAAAATATACCACCAAAACATGACCGAAAAAGTGGAACCAGACAATGAAAAGGAATGATATTGATCAGTTGCTCTTGTGGTATCATGCAAACCGGCGCGATTTGCCTTGGCGAAATACGCAAGATCCATATGCCATATGGCTTTCAGAAATTATGCTTCAGCAAACACAAGTAGACACGGTAATACCCTATTATGAACGATTTCTAAGCTACTACCCAACAGTACAGCACCTAGCAGCAGCCGACCCCGAGCAGGTTTTAAAGCTGTGGGAAGGCCTTGGGTATTATTCTAGGGCCAAGCGATTAATCCCATGCGCTAAAATGGTCGTAGATAAGTTCAACGCCCGTTTCCCAAACACCAAAGAGCAAATGCTCACCTTACCCGGGGTGGGACCATACACGGCCGGTGCCGTGTTGGGCATAGCCTTTAACGTAAAAGAGCCCGCTGTAGATGGCAACGTTTTGCGGGTGATGACCAGATATCTCGCCTGGGACATAGATATCGCAGAACCCAAAAGTCGAGTAGCCATTGAAAAGCACCTCAGCAACCACCTTCCAGATGATATGCGCGGGTTTGCCCAGGCACTCATGGAACTTGGGGCTACTATTTGCACACCGAAGTCTCCCAAGTGTTCAGCGTGTCCGGTACAAAGCGGATGCACCGCTTTGTACGAAGGACGAGTCGGCGAGCTTCCAGTAAAACAAAAGAAGAAAGCGAGTCCCACCCTTCAAGTTGCAGTGGCGCTTATTGAATGCGAAGGGCAATATCTGATGTACCAAAAGGAGGAAAGTGGACTTTTGGGAGGATTTTGGGCCTATCCATATGCCACATCAGAGACAGAGCAAGATGCGCTTTCAAACCTAAATGAATGGCTTACAGAGTATTTAGGGAGCTGGTGGATGCCGTCTACACAGCTTGTAGCTCTAGATGTAAAGGCAGTCAAACATGTTTTTACACATCAAATCTGGCAAATGAAGCCCTATTGTGCTACAATCGAATCCACGACTCGCAATTGCCTAAATTTAGAATACCCTATAGTAAAATGGGTAGATGCCGAGACCATGGAGCAATTGGCCATCACAACGGCAATGAGAAAGATTGCAAAAATTATATGAGATACATTAAAGGAGAATTTCAAATATGAACGTTGCACCATCTGAACGCATTTACTTAGAAAACGACTTTTTACGCGTCGCCATAGATCCACTAGGAGCAGAACTAAAATCAGTTGTCGATGTGAATAACCCCTACGAATACCTTTGGCAAGGCACAGCGCCCTATTGGAAGCGCACGGCGCCAGTATTATTTCCAATTGTGGGCGCATTAAAAGAGAATGTCTTTTATTACAAGGATAAGGCATATCACATGGGAAAACACGGGTTAGCCAGAGATCGGCGCTTTGCACTGGTTGCATCGCAAGTCGAAGGCATTTGGCCAAATACAGACCTTCCAAGTGCAGTACTATCATTAGAAGCGAATAGCGAAACAAAGGCGAATTATCCTTTTGATTTTAGTCTGCAAATCGCATACACGTTAAAAGATCGCGTTGTAGCGGTTACCTATCGCGTGGAAAATTTATCGGATCAAGAAGAGATGTATTTTAGTATTGGGGGACATCCCGCTTTTAATGCAGAGCTTGGAGCCGGTACCTGCGAACTCGTCTTTGAAGTCCCTGAAATCTTAAATTCCGAAAAGCTAAATATAGAAAAGGGACTTGTGGAACGCACACTTAGACCAATAGTCGATCGCGCCGAGTCCCTTCGATTATCGCCATCTGTTTTCGATCATGATGCGCTCATCTTTGGAGGGCTAAAGTCGCGTTATGTGATGCTCGTGAATGGCATGAGCAAGCGCAGTGTATCGATGAGCCTAGTTGGGGTACCAAAGCTCGGCATTTGGTCAGACAAGGGACCATTTGTCTGTCTTGAGCCCTGGTGGGGCATTGCAGACTATATAGATTCAACACAGCAGTTAATCGAAAAGGATATGATAAAAAAATTGGCGCCAGGTGCGGTTTTCCAGTGCGGCTATGATATGGCATTCGATTGATCAATAAGGTGAAAAGCGACATTTGAGTTTAAAACGATGATAAAGGTCGAAAAAAATGAATAATAAGTCTAATAAGATGAATATAAAGTCAAAAAAGACGAATAATAAGTCGAAAACAAAAAAAGAGAAACTACACGAGATATTAGACATTAAGCGCTATTTGCAGAATAAGCGCCAGTTAACGGCGCTTGTGGTAGTTGCTTTATTGGTCGTTCTCGTGTTGACTGTGTTTATAGCGATGGGTTTTGGAGCCAATGACTCTAAAACAAAGGCCAATGCAATAGGCGATGGCCAAGAAAGCGATAAGAATGGCGCATCGAGCAATAGCCTACCCATGAGCATTCTGTGGCGAGATAACAGGCTCAGAGAAGCAATTGCCCTTGCCATCGATAAAAAAGCGCTGTTGGATCATTCCGAGGTCGCGCGGGCAACGCCCATCGATTTTTTAGTTCCAATGGGCATTGCAAAAGACGATGCGGGCGAGGATTTTAGAGCAGTTGCGCCAAGCGGCTATCACAGCTACGAATTGGCAAAGGCGCAAGCACTATGGAAAGAGGCAACAGAGGCGCTTATCTCCGACGGGGTATTAGAGGCCTCTGCAGCGGGGGAGCCTGCGATCGTAAAGCTCAAACTGTTAACTTTTGATGCACCGCAATCCAGGGCCATCGCTGAAAATACAAAAGCACAATTAGAGCGCGCATTTAAAGGGCTAACCCTTGAAATAGAAGCCTTGCCATATGAGGAGAAGTTGCAACAAGAGGCAAAAGGTGCCTTCGATTTAGATTTTACAGGATGGCATCCAGATTACCCTGATGCGCTTTCTTACTTGGAAATTTGGTCGGCGGGGCATAAGTTAAACACTACTGGCTATACGAGTAAAGCCTTCGACAAAGCACTAGAAACGGCAGCTGCAAAGGTTCAAATCACAGAAATGAATAGTCGCATCAAGCAGTTGCAGGCAGCAGAAGCACAATTGTTAAAAACCGATACGGCTCTGGTGCCATTATATCAGCGCGCGGATAGCTATTTGGTTAAGCCAGAAGTAAAAGGCCTTAAATTTAGTCCTTATGGAAGCACCTATAGCCTAGCACAAGTAGACACCACCGCATTGACAGAGGGTATTAAGCAACTGCGCATAATGGCCACCACAGATTTATACACACTCGATTCCACAAAGATTAAGAGTGATCAAGATCAGGTGGTAATTTTGAATGTGATGGAAGGTTTAGTGCGACAAGACTCTGTTAAGGGCAATCAGGTGTTGCCTGGAGTGGCATCTTCGTGGAAGCAATCGCCGGATGGATTGGTATATACCTTTACACTGAGACCAGAAGCAGTCTGGAGTTCGGGGGAGGCTGTCAAAGCCCAAGATTTTGTATATGCATGGCAAAAGCAGTCACAGGCCATTAATCGCCTTAACCTCAATGTGGAAGCGACGGCAATAGATAATAGCACACTACAAGTGAAGTTGCAAAAGCCAGCGCCATACTTTTTACAGAGCTTGTGTGACCCTGTGTTCTATCCTCAGCCTCAGGCGTTTGCAGAGCGCTTAGCAGAAAAATACGGCACAACCCCAGATACGGCACTGTACAATGGACCCTTTATGGTTACCCGCTGGGAAGCTGGGTATGGCAGTACATTAAAACCGAATCCTAAATATTGGCTCAGGGCAGAAGTGGCGCTCGAGCAAGTGCAGTATCGCCTGATTACAGATGTGGACGTGGCAGTAGACGTCTATGAGAGCATGCAACTAGATGTGGTTGCATTAATGGGCCCGCTGTCGAAAAACTACCAAGGGCGACAGGACTTTGTGCAAACACCCGAGAGTACAGTCTATTACTTTTCTTTCAATCTGCGTTAATGACGATTAGCCAAAGGAGTGTGAAGGATTGAAGCCAACAGTGCAAATTTTTGAGAATATGCGACGTCTCTGGCTGGGATTGACGCTTTTGGCCCTCGTGTCCACAATTTTATACGGATGCGGTACTGGTAATGGTTCTGGCTCTGGATTTGGACTAAATGCAGGTGCATCAGATAATTCGAAGAACACAGAAGATGCCTCTAAAGCAGTCAACCAAAGCACGGCTGAGAGTGCAAATCAAGAGACACAAGAAAATGATGCGAATAGCACGAAAGATAGCTATGCCATTGTCAATGAGGCCGTTGTATTTAGCGATGCAGCGAAAGCGGTTTTAAGGCACCCCGACGCGCGAAAGGCCATTGCCTTAGCTATAGATAAAGAAGAGCTAGTGAGTCGGATTCTCATGAATACTGGCCAAGTGATAGACTATGTGGTCCCAAAGCACTTTGTAACCATGCCCAATGGCGAAGATTTCAGAGCGAAGTACCAAGAGGGGTGGCTTCATCACAATAAGAATGCAGCACAGGCCATCTGGTCAAAAGCCCTCGATGAACTAAAAGTGAAAACAGTTACACTACATCTAATGATTATGAATTCGGATCAAGCGCGGTCTGTGGGGCGTCATATAAAAGCACAGCTCGAACAAACCCTACCAGGACTGACTCTCAAATTAAATAGCTACGCCTTTCAGACAAAGACAGAAATGTCAAATAAAGGGCGATACGGCATGGAACTCTACGGTTGGGGACCCGACTATCCAGATCCCATGACCTATCTCGATTTGTTTATGTCGAGCAATCCCATCAATACCAGTGGTTTTAAAGAT
>CALFXQ010000363.1 GCA_937958285.1 uncultured Fusibacter sp.
CAAAGTGGTACACCGTGTAGTCCTTAAGCTCTTTGGCAATGGCTAAAAAGCCCTCTTTAGTCTTTTGTTTTGATTTGCTAAAGACCTCGAGTTTTTCGCCAATTCTAAGAAGTTGCTTATGCTGTTCGTCAATTTCTGCGTTGTAAACCGTTAAATCACTTGTCCATCTAAAGTATGAAACCTGTCTTTTTCCCTTTTCTTGTTCAAGGGCAATTGCCAACATATTGCTGAGTTCGTTGACAATGATTTTAGAATACGCATCGATTTTGCCAAGTTGCGCTTCTGCTCCGCGGTGATCGCCTGAATTATATAGTTTAACGGCCTCGGCTGCAGAGCGGTGCAAGCCCTCGTGTGGGGCGTTGAGCTTCTGAAGGGCTGTTTGAAATGCCGGAATATTTTTTGCATAGCTGTCAATCCACTTGCCCAAGCGACATGTTTTTTGTGTCGTGAGTCTGTCTGCCTGAATTTTCTGGAAACCCATGAGCATATTGTAGATATCCCATCGCCAGTTCATGTGATCTGTAATGGTCATTTCGATCATATAGCTCGGCAGCAAATCCGATTGTCTTCCCATTAGGTCCATGCGAATGCCGTTGACTTCAGCTGCAATATCGGAGAAGGCTTTGCCCGTTTGAGTTGTCTCCTTGTGAAGTTGCTTTGTGCCCTCATTGATTTGGGCAACGCTAGAGGCTACCTCTTCTGAAGCTGCAGTTTGCGCCTCAATCTGGTCTCTTACGGTTTCCATGCTCGCCAAAATGGTGCGAATTTCACCTTCGCTCGACTCAACGGATTGGGTAGCGCTGTTTATTGCCTCCATGCCCACTTTAAAGCTCACAGTTGCCTCTTCAATTGCCTCTACTGAACTTTTTACAGAGCCGTTAAGCGAGCTCACAGTATCTTGAATGAGTTTGACAGACTCTTTGGTGCTATCTGCAAGCTTTTTTATTTCGTCGGCAACAACGGCAAAGCCACGCCCCGCATCGCCTGCGCGTGCTGCTTCTATAGAGGCGTTAAGCGCTAGCAGATTTGTCTGGCCCGCGACTGCTTCGATAATGCCCACCATTTCGTTAATTTTTGTAGCCTGTGTGGTAACATCCTCTACTCTTGACTTTGCAGTGCCCGTCATATCAAAGGCAGCGACTATAGATTTAACGGCATTTCTAAGAGCACTAGTACCTTGCTCCGTAATGTCCACAGACTTTTCGGCAGCACGCGCGTTGTCGGCCACATGTTCGGCAATTTCTATAATCGATGCACTGATTTCTTGGCTGCTGGCTGCTACCATCTCGATGTTCTCTAACTGCGTATTTAAGTTAATGATCATTTCTTTGACAAAATCCATCTTCGTTATGTACTGATTGAGACGATTGACCTCGCTTATGGCATGGTTTAAGTGCTCGGACTTTTCATCAAGTGCACTGCGCAACTGGCTAACCAAAGCACTTTCTGCCGAGGTGCTCATTGTTGCCTCTTGTTCCTCTGTTTTCTTTTTAAAGAACATTAGACCTCCTCTTGTACATTATGTATTAATTTCATTTTGTATCGAGTACATTATAGTCTATTGTACCATTGAGCAAAGAGAAAAGCTATACCTTGACAGAACGAGGCTGGTCATTTAAACTAATCACATACTCATATACCCATATTCGCATATGTTCAGGAGATTATAATGAATAATGCAACTTCTACTAGCCTAGTAAACCATTACAAGCTTCTTTCTGATGAAACCAGACTGAGAATTCTCTTTGTACTCCAGTTTAGGGACCTCTGCGTATGCGAGATTAGTGCGATCTTGCAACAGACGCAACCTAAAATATCAAAGCACCTGGCCAAACTTCGAGATCTCAATGTGGTACAAGACGAGCGCCGCGATAAATTTGTCTATTACGCTTTAAACGGCGAGTTGGAACTGCTGGGTTTAAACCTTCAGTGGCTTTCCAAAAACATACACCTCTATCCGGCACTACAAAGCGATTTAAGGAGTTATCATGATCATTTTAACTTGGCTCAATGACAATTTGCTGAAGATGAACTGGCTACACGACCTGGTTTCGGCCTTGGTTTTCGACGTTCTTGGTCTCAGTGCCCAGTCGCCTCTAGGGGGTAGCATTCATTTTTTTATTTACGATAGCATCAAGATCTTTCTGCTTTTATCCGTTTTAATATTTACAATTTCCTATGTACAGAGCTTCTTTCCGCCTGAGCGCACGCGCAAAATTCTCGGGCGTTTTAGTGGCATCAGCGCCAATATCCTCGGGGCACTGCTTGGCACAATTACACCCTTTTGCTCATGCTCATCCATACCTCTGTTTATTGGATTTACCAGCGCAGGACTCCCCATTGGCGTCACTTTCTCGTTTCTCATCTCTTCACCGCTGGTAGACTTGGCATCGGTGCTACTACTGGCGAGTATTTTTAATTGGCGCATCGCCACTTCGTATGTACTTGTAGGCCTAGTTCTTGCTGTTATTGGGGGATCGCTTATCAGCATGCTTCGCCTAGAACGGTATGTAGAGGGCTTTGTCTTTAGTCAGAGGCCCCTGAACTTAGAACCCGAGCAACTAAGTACAAAACTAAGGATGCAATTTGCCAAGGACCAAGTCATCGATATTGTGCGCAAAGTGTGGATTTATATCATTATTGGTGTCGGCATAGGCGCACTCATCCACAACGTAATTCCACAGACCTTTGTTCAAGCTGTTCTTGGGCAAGACAAATGGTACTCGGTACTGCTTGCAACACTGGTTGGCATCCCCATGTATGCAGATATTTTCGGTACCCTTCCCATAGCCGAGGCCCTCGTTTCTAAAGGCGTGGGTATTGGCACAGCACTGTCGTTTATGATGGCGGTTACTGCGCTATCTTTACCCTCTTTAGTCTTGCTTAAAAAAGTGGTAAAAATTCAGCTACTTTCAATATTTGTGGCAATTGTGACCACAGGCATCTTGATTATTGGCTATACCTTCAATATCTTTGGCCACTTACTTGTTTAAGTAAATGCACACCCCATATAAAAAACCCACACAAAATAGGAGGAACAAATGATTATTAAAATTTTAGGCACAGGCTGTACCAATTGCAAGCGTTTAGAGGCAAATGCAAAAGAGGCCGTTCAACAACTGGGCATCGAGGCCACAGTTGAAAAAGTCGAGAATATTCAAGACATTATGGCCTATGGGGTTATGAAAACACCAGCGCTCGTCGTGGATGAACACGTGAAAATTATGGGCCGTGTGGCCTCTGTTGCAGATATCAAAGCAGTTCTCGCATAGCTTACCTCTAAGGCACAGAAAAAGGTACCCGATTAACCGCCCCATTAAGTTAGAACATCCTGCTAACTTAATGGGGCGCTTTATAAGGGTACTTTTTTTGTGTGATATGGGACATATGTGCGCACAAAATAACGGGTAGGCCTATACATACTGTGATAAAATGCAACTATAGAAATGAGTGAGTCAATCGCGCGTGATTTGCCTTAAAGCACCTTTTAAAAGGAGACCCTTATCTATGGAGTGGATCAATACACTAAACGAAGCGCTTCAATATATTGAATCACATATCGCAGATGATTTATGCGCCGATCAAGTTTCAGAGCATATCTTTTGCTCAAGTTTTCACTTTCAGCGGGTTTTTAGTTTGCTGACTGGTTTAACGATAGGCGAGTATATTAGAAACAGGCGCATGTCCCTTGCGGGCAGCGAGCTGCTTCAAAAGCATGTAAAGGTGATAGATGTTGCCTTGAAATACGGCTACGAAACCCCCGAGAGCTTTTCTAAAGCCTTTACGCGATTTCACGGCATTACGCCAAGTAGCGCAAAACGAGATGGCGCACCACTGCGCCACTATGCGCCGCTCACGATTAAAATTATCTTAGAGGGAGGACATTTTATGGATTACAGAATCGAGAACAAACCATCATTCGACATTTTGGCTATGACCAGAAGATTTCACATGGATTCATCACAAGTAGAGATACCTAAATTTTGGCAGGAGTTTTTTAGCAAAGGTTACGGTGCCGTTGTCAGCGGATGGTATGGGGTTTGTCACAACGCCAGCGAGGGCAACTTCAGCTATAGTATTGCAGATCCCTATACCCCTCAATCCGATATACCCGAAGGGTTCGAGAAAATCTCCGTTCCAGAGTATACATGGGCTATATTTACCTGTGTTGGCCCTATGCCCCACGCCATTCAAGATGCCTGGAAAAAAATCTACAGCGAATGGCTGCCAAGCTCTGAGTACGAACTCGTCCCTGGCTATGATTTTGAATATTATACCGGACCCAATACTCAAGATGCAGACTATATCAGCGAAATCTGGATTCCAGTAAAAAGCAAACAAGCCTAACCACCATTAAAACGCTGCACGAGCATCTCGCCGATGCCCGCCCCCGGTGGCACCATGGGCATCACAAGCAAGTCAGGGCTAATGGTACAGTTCAAAAGCGCCGGTCCTGGGGTGCTCAGCATCTGCGATAAGACCTCTTGAATATTATCCCCCTCGCCAAGGGCATACCCCTTCGCCCCAAAAGCTTCAGCAAGGGCTTCAAAGTGTGTGCCCCTTTGCAAGGTGGTCTGAGAAAAGCGGTCTTGGCAAAACAAATGCTGCCACTGGCGCACCATACCCAATACCCCATTGTTAAAGAGTATGATTTTGATGGGCAATTGGTACTTTACCGCTGTAGAGAGTTCATTGCAGTTCATATGAAAACAACCGTCACCTGTTACGAGTACCACCTGCGACTTGGGATTTGCAAGCTGGGCGCCAATGGCTGCCCCAAGTCCAAATCCCATAGTACCCAGGCCACCAGATGTGAGAAACTGCCTTGGACGATTAAATGAAAAGTACTGGGCCGTCCACATTTGGTGTTGTCCCACATCCGTTGCAATAATGCAATGATCCTTCGCGATGCCCCGCAGGGTCTCGAGAATAATTTGTGGCTGCGATATTTCGCCTTGGCCTTTGTGCATTGCCCTTTTTTTGGCAATGGCCGAGCGCCATGTGCGATGAAATTGTGGTTCTATGTGCTGCTTCAAGGTATTTAGCGCCTCTGCTAAAGGTCTTATTATATTGTAGTAGCGCCCGGGTCTTTCGGTGATGTTCTTGCCAATTTCGGCAGGATCTATATCGATATGTACAATAATGGCCTTTTCGGCAAAGGCTTCGAGCTTGCCGAGAACGCGGTCGCTGAATCTGGAACCAACTGCTAAAAGCATATCACACTGAGTGACCGACCAGTTAGTCTCTTCTGCGCCGTGCATGCCCATAATGCCCAAACTCAGAGGGTCATCATTGTCAATTGAACCAATGCCCATTAAACTTGTGGCCACCGGAGCATCCCAGTGTCTTGCAAAGTCTAGAAGTGCCTCAGAGGCACCTGCACGAATCACCCCACCACCGGCATAAATCAGTGGTCGCTTCGATGCTTTAATCGCCGCTACAATGGGCTCTAATGCATCCGACTCTAGTGCCGTCCACTGCCGCTGTTGGCGCCAAGGTCTGATCTCGCAAGGATCGATCTTGGCTTTTTCTATGTGGTTCTGAATCTCTTGTTCAGACCAATTCAGCCTCTCTAGGGTGACATTCTTTGGTATATCCACAAGTACGGGGCCAGGCCTTCCCTCTGAGGCAATTTGAAAGGCTCTGGCTATAATTTCAGGCAGTGTTTCTGCGGTTTTAACAATAAAATTGTGCTTGGTGATGGCCATGGTCATGCCCGTAATGTCCACCTCTTGAAAACTGTCCTTTCCAAGGAGGTTCATGGGCACATTGCCGGTTATTGCAACCATTGGCACAGAATCTAAATACGCTGTGGCTATCCCCGTAATCAAGTTGGTCGCTCCTGGGCCCGATGTGGCCAAGCACACCCCCACCTTGCCACTCGAGCGCGCATAGCCATCTGCTGCATGGGCAGCACCTTGTTCGTGGGCCGTTAAAATATGCGAAATGCGGTCCTGATAATGGTAAAGCGCGTCGTAAATATGTAGTACGGCCCCACCCGGATATCCAAAGATGGTGGTTACCCCTTGCGCGACTAAGCACTCCATCAAGAGCGCTGCGCCGCTAATGTTTTTTTTTTTTTTCTTGGTCATCGGCCTTTCCCCTCATTTCAACGGCCTCTGCAATGCGCTGGCCCATTTCGCGGGTGCCAATCACTTGCACATTTTTGTGTATTGAACTCAAATCCTGTGTACAATACCCCTCTTTGAGCACCTTGTCCACAGCTTGCTCCACCGCAACAGCTGCTTCTTTATAACCTAGGCTCATACTCAGCATTATCGCCACCGACAGAATTGTCCCTATGGGATTTGCCCTGTCCGTGCCCGCCAGATCAGGCGCCGACCCGTGAATCGGCTCATATAAACCTCTGTGTCCATCCCCTAAACTCGCCGAGGGCAACAGCCCAATAGAGCCCGTCAAGATGCTGGCTTCATCAGATAAAATATCTCCAAAGAGATTGCTCGTAAGCACAACGTCGAACTGCGAAGGGTTGAGCACCAATTGCATTGCCGCATTATCCACATACATATGCCTCAAGGTCACACCCGGATAATCCAGTGCCACCGCCTCGACCACACGCCGCCACAGTTTTGAACTTTCCAGTACATTGGCCTTGTCTACACTCACAACAGATCTGCCACGGATTAGAGCCGCTTCGAAGGCCCGTTGTGCAATACGCCTAACCTCTGGCTCGCTGTAAGATTCCACATCGAAGGCGCTCTGGCAGTGATTCTCTTGTATGCAACCCTTTTGGCCAAAGTAAATGCCCCCTGTCAGTTCGCGTACCACCAAAAGATCAAAGCCCTCTGGCACCAGCGAGGCCTTAAGCGGGCTGGCATCCACCATATGCTTATAGAGTTTGGCAGGACGCAAGTTGGCATAGACGCCCATGGCGCTACGCAGGTTTAAAAGCGCCGACTCTGGTCGCTCAAGGCCGGGTAGGCCATCCCAATTCGCGCCTCCCACTGCACCGAGAAGCACGGCATCGCTAGCCAAGCACCCTACTTTTGTCTCTAATGGAAAAGCCTCTCCAACGCTGTCAATGGCATGGCCACCGAAAGGGTAAGAGGTGGCTACATACGCGATGGAGAAGACCTTAGCCGCTGCTTCTAATACCGCCATCGCAGCAGCCACAACTTCAGGCCCTATGCCATCTCCGGGAAGCACTGCAATTTTAAGCATGACCGGTACCTCCTTTGGCAAGCTCCGCAAGGGTGCGTTTTGTCGCTTCAACAAGTCCGCCATGGGCAATCATATTTTGGATAAATGGCGGAAAGCCTTGGCCTTTGTAGGTTGTGTTCTGGGTATAATTATAAATTTCACCCGTTTCGAAATCCACGCCAATCACATCGCCATAAGCGATGGCACTGGCTGCTTCTGGGCACTCAATGATGGGCAAGCCAATATTGATGGCATTTCGGTAAAAAATGCGCGCAAATGAGCAGGCGATCACACAGCGTATGCCAGAAGCCAAGATTGCCCGCGGCGCATGCTCACGAGATGAACCACATCCAAAATTGTGCGCTGCCACTATGTAATCTCCAGGGGCAACTGCCCCTGCAAAGTGCCCGTCGATATCTTCCATACAGTGGGCTGCCAACAGCCTGGCATCGGACACATTTAGATACCTCGCCGGTATAATCACATCTGTATCTACATTGGACCCATATTTAAAGACCTTTCCCTTGGCCTCGTCGTGCCACTGCTTGCCGTCTATATTTTCACTTACACACATACTGGGCACCTCCTAGTTCTTGGTTTGCACTTGCCAACCACTGGTCTTGAGGATCCACAATCTTACCCGCTATCGCCGACACCGCTGCAACTGCAGGGCTACAAAGATACACCTCGGACTCGGGATGTCCCATGCGCCCTACAAAGTTGCGATTAGTGGTAGAAAGGGCGCGCTCTCCCTTTGCCAATACGCCCATATGCCCGCCAAGACAGGGTCCACAGGTTGGTGTGCTGACCACAGCACCCGCTCTGATAAAGACTTCGAGCAAGCCTTCAGCCATGGCCTCGAGATAGACTTGCTGAGTAATTGGCACCACAATGGCCCGCACTTGGCTGTGCACTTGTTTACCAGCCATCAACTTGGCAGCGACGCGCAAATCCTCGAGACGCCCGTTGGTACAAGAGCCAATGACCACTTGGTCGATGGCAATTTCTTTGAGAGATGCCGCCTGGGCCGACATGGTATTGTCTGGAAGATGGGGAAATGCCACTGTAGGGGGAATCTCGCCGAGATCTAGGGTGTGAACCGCTGTATACACTGCATCTGCATCGGCGCTATACACGGTGCCAAGGCGCTGGGCTTGTGCCTCTAAGTACTGAATTGTGCGGTCATCCACAGGAAAAATGCCATTTTTGGCGCCTGCTTCAATGGCCATATTGGCCATGGCAAACCGGTCATCCATGCTCAAGTGAGCAATGCCTTCGCCCACAAATTCCATGGACTGATATCTTGCGCCTTCAACACCTATTCTGCCAATAATGTGGAGCATAACGTCTTTGCCACTCACCCAGGGTTTTGGCTTGCCAGTTAAAATCCACTGCTGGGCATGTGGCACTTTAAACCAGCATTTTCCCGTTGCCATGGCAGCGCCCAAGTCTGTAGAGCCCACACCAGTGGAAAAAGCTCCCACTGCACCAAAGGTACAAGTGTGTGAATCTGCGCCAATCACCACATCTCCTGCCACCACCAGCCCTTTTTCGGGAATCAGCCCGTGTTCAATGCCCATGCGCCCAACTTCAAAGTAATGTTCGATGTGGTGGTCTTTTGCGAACTGGCGCATTTTCTGGCACTGGGTGGCAGAGGCGATATCCTTGTTCGGCGTAAAGTGATCTGGCACCAAGGCGATTTTTTGTCGGTCGAACACCCCACCCACACCTAGGGCTTCAAAGGCTTCTATGGCAACGGGTGCCGTAATGTCGTTGCCCATGCAAAGGTCCAATTTAGCTTCTATTAATTGCCCCGCATTTACCCGGACTAGGCCCGCATGGGCCGCCAATATTTTTTGCGTCATGGTCATGCCCACTACACTACCTCCCCTTTGTGCCCGCCTGTGCGGTTGAGTGCGTCAATGTAAGCCAGCAAGCTCGCTTCTAAAATATCGATGCTCACCCCGCGACCCACAATTCTCTGTCCGCCAAAGTTTAGCCTCACCCGCACCTCGCCCTGGGCATCTTCGCCCTCGGTCACGGCTTGAATATGGTAATCCTCCAATTGTCCTTGGTGCTCGATCAATCCATCCAGTGCTTTAAACGCAGCGTCCACCGGCCCTTCACCGATGGCCACCCCCTCCTTTTGCTCCCCAAAACAGTTGAGGCGAACCGTTGCCGTCGAACGCATTTCATTGCCTGTGTTGATCACATAGCGCTCAAGGGCGTAGGCGATTTCCATGGGATTGCCGGTTTGTGCATCGCTGTTTCCTGTCATAATTGCCTCTGCCAAGGCTTCTAAATCCCTATCGTCTAAATCCTTCTTGCGATCCGCCAGGGCTTTAAAGGCTTCCACCACTTGATCCACATCAGATGTATCCAAGGCGTAGCCCAATGTTTTGAGCCTTTCTTCAATGGCATGCTTGCCAGAATGTTTGCCCAGTACCATGCGATTCTTAGGGATGCCAATGGATTCTGGTGTCATAATTTCGTAGGTTTCGGGGTGTGCCAGCACCCCGTGCTGGTGGATGCCCGACTCATGGGCAAATGCATTGTCGCCCACAATGGGTTTAGTGCGGGATATACGCGATCCCGTCACCTGAGATACTAACCGACTGGTCGGGTATATTTGCTTGGTATCTATCCCAAAGACGACCCCGTAGTGGTCTTGTCTGGTTTTGAGGGCCATGGCCACCTCTTCGAGGGCCGCATTGCCCGCTCGCTCCCCAATGCCATTCACCGTGACCTCCACTTGATTCGCCCCTGCTCTAATTGCCGCTAAACTATTGGCCGTGGCCAAGCCTAGATCGTTGTGGCAATGCACGCTGATTACAACCTTATCAGACATCGCCACATTCTCCCGAATGCCACTGATCAAATCGTAATACACATCTGGGGTGGTATAGCCTACTGTATCGGGAATATTGATAGTTGTGGCCCCCGCCTTAATCACACCTTCGAGTACGCGGTACAAAAAAGTCCGATCGCTTCTCGATGCATCTTCTGCAGAAAACTCCACATGCTCACAGCGCTGTCTCGCATAACTGACCATCGAGACAGCTTGTTCTAACACCTGCATAGGTGTGCGCTTGAGCTTATAGCGCATATGGAGTTCTGAGGTTGCAATAAAGGTATGAAGTCTGGGCGATTTTGCCATTTGCAGGGCTTCTAGCGCCATATCGATATCTTTTGTGGTGGCACGGGCGAGACTGGCTACTTGCGCGTGTTTGATTGTAGCACAGACCCTTTGAATCGCTTCGAAGTCCCCCCTTGAGGCCACCGCAAATCCCGCCTCTATCACATCAACCCCTAGCTTTTCCAACTGCCTCGCCACCAGCAATTTCTCCGACAGGTGCATACTACAACCTGGTGATTGTTCCCCATCTCTCAGTGTTGTATCGAAAAAAACGATTCTCCTTCCCATAAAAGCGCTCCTATTTCAACCAGCTCATCATGCCGCGGAGTTTCTTGCCGACGGTTTCAATTAATTGATTTTGCTCTATGCGCCGCTTGGCGTTGAATCCTGCTCTGTTCGCCTGGTTCTCTAAAATCCAGTTGCGGGCAAAAGTGCCATCTTGAACCTCGGCGAGCACCTGACGCATGGATTGTCGCGTTTGCTCTGTTATAATGCGCTTACCCACGCTGTAGTCGCCGTATTCTGCAGTATCACTTACCGAATAGCGCATATAGCTAAGTCCGCCCTTGTTGATCATATCTACTATTAATTTCATCTCGTGAAGACATTCAAAGTAGGCAACCTCAGGTTGATAGCCTGCCTCGACCAAGGTGTCAAATCCTGCCTTGATCAGCTCTGTCACACCACCACATAGCACTGCCTGTTCTCCAAAGAGGTCTGTTTCGGTCTCTTCTTGAAAAGTGGTTTCTAGGATTCCCGCACGTGCCCCCCCAATGGCTGCCGCATATGCCAGGGCCACATCTCTTGTGTCGCCAGTTGGATCTTGATGTACGGCGAACAAACACGGAACGCCCTTGCCTTCTTCGTATTGAATTCTCACAGTATGCCCAGGACCCTTGGGCGCCACCATATACACGTTCACGTGATCTGGGGGAATGATTTGACCAAAGTGAATATTGAAACCGTGGGCAAACATCAGGTATTTTCCTGGCGTAAGGGCGGGGAGAATATCTTGCTGATACAGCTTGGCTTGCTTTTCGTCATTGACCAAAAGTACGATGACATCCGCTGCTTGTGCCGCGGAGGCTGCCGTCATCACCGTGAGGCCCTGGGCCAATGCCTTTGGCCAAGATGGGCTGCCTTCGTATAGGCCGACGATCACTTTTATGCCTGAATCCTTCAAATTGAGGGCATGGGCATGACCTTGGCTCCCATAGCCAATAACCGCCACTGTTTTAGATGCCAGCGAAGCAGCCTTGCAATCGTTTTCATAAAATAATGCAGACATAGAAAATTCCTCCATTCAATTGTTGTAAAATCCCAGTGTTTTTTAACTTTTGCCCTTATACCTTTGGTTCTTTGGTACTTTGGTACTTTGGTACTTTGGTACTTTGGTACTTTGGTACTTTGGTTCATTGTGGAATCAGCCGAGGCGCTGTACTTCCACCACATCCTCTAGCTTCTCAAGTTGCTTATGTATCTGTTCGAGAATTGGGGCATCGCCTGTGGCCACAATTGTCATCCTCGAAAAAATTGGCGTTTCTGTTGCACAAACATTAAGACTGTCAATATTGTAACCACGTCTACTAAATAGGCTGGCTACTCGCACCAAGACCCCAGGTTGATTCTCTACAAGCACAGAGAGTACGGTTTGCATAGATCCCTCCTTTCATAATTTTGGGTACAAAAAAACTCCGTCGCTGCAGGCATCATTGCTTTCGCAATGCCACTGCAGGGACGAAGCTATGCTTCGCGGTACCACCCTACTTGTCCACAATATGGACCACTCAATGAGGTTCTAACAAACCTTGTGCAGATAAAACAAAGGAGTGAGACGCTAATCTTGCACCTGTACCAGTTTCCACCCCCACTGGCTCTCTCTTACAGATTGGCAAAACAGCTAATTCCCTATCGCACGATAATCTTCAGGTTCTAACAAACCTTTCACCTATAACGTGGCGTACCGGCTCCGCTTAATAGTCGGCTTATAATCTCTATAAAGCCAGATTTTTTCGGCATTGCAGCTCGGGAGGGACGTAGCAATCTTTAGAACATCGGCTTTCAGCAAGCACCGACTCTCTGTAGTTCGTTCAATTGCGTGGACTCCGTCTTCGCATTTGTCTTGTATTTCTTAGGATTCTAACAACCTTCCTGCAGGAAGTCAATCACTTTTTAGAAAATTCACATATTTATTTTGTTATATAAAGTAATTCGTACCTTTGGTAATGGTGATGCGGTGTCCTTTTAAAAAATACTTAAAATGACACATTTTCACCATTAAACGCCTTTACGCGCCTTTAAACGCCATCTAAACATACCACGTCTAATTGCCCTGATTTTTATGCTTAGTACTCACAAAAAATGGGAATAAGTAAACCAAATCCTTCATTGTCTCTTACGGGGTAAACTATGAACAATCCATTGCCGTCCATCCACCGGTTAACGCGCAGATACCTATTAATCGCTAGCCTAGTTCCAGTGATTCTTCTAGGTATTTATTACTATGTGACGAGCTACTCAGATGCGATAAGTGCTGAGGGTCACACAGTAGACCTGCTTATGGCTCGTTTAGCAGAACGCATCGATCACTTTAACGATGCAAACAACCGCCACCTAAAACTCTTTACATCGACCATCGATTTAACAATGACAAAAGAAAGAGAAATCGCACCAAGTGAAGCTGATGTTCAACAAATATTATCTCTAGTTCGCAACTATGATGGGGTACTGGGTGAAGGCTTTAGCATTGCGCTTGGCCTTGAAAACGGTGCCATGTATACTGCCAATAGCGCTGAACTTCCCGATGGTTATGATCCTCGTGTTCGGCCATGGTATAAAGATGCCCTTAAATCCGGCGGGGAGATGGTGCTATCCGATGCCTATCAAAGTGCTATTTCTCCAACAGATTTATCCATCACTTATTCTCTCGCTCTTTTAGATAAAGAAGGTACACCACAAGGCGTAGCCGGACTAGATGTCAATCTATCACCCCTTATTCAAGATGTGGAATTAGTCCTTATGCCACAAGATTCCCAATTTATTATCAGCGATTTAAAGGGGCAAATTCTCTTTCATAAAGCCAATGGTCAGAAAACTGCAATGTTTAACACAGGTTTCAGAAAATACCAGTTGGACTTACCAGAAAATCGATGGAAAATATACGTCTACATTCCAGAAAAGCTTTTTTTGACAAGTCAAATTACGGTACTCCTAACAACCATGGTCATGCTGGTGATTTTTATTAGCCTATCCCTCTATTATGCTGGCCGAATGGACCATCGACTAATTGATCCCATTGACCATTACATCACATCTGTCAATCATATGGCCAAGCACCCAGCACTGCTCACGGCACCGGCAAGCGGAGATACTCAGGAGCTATCCCATATGAGAAATGCCGTAAATGCCATGCTAAAGCGCATTATGGAGCAAAGCGAAACTGTGACAAATCAGCAACTCACACTCTCGACTCAATATATGGAAATCGAAGCCCTCTACGAAGAAAGCGCCGCCATGAACGATAGTCTAAACGACATGGTAGAGACCCTCAACGAAAGTTGGCGACAAACCATTCGCGCATTGTCTAATGCCATTGAGGCAAACGACGAATACACAAGAGGGCACTGCGATAGAGTCACCCACTACGCATTGCAAATTGCAAATGCATTAGCGCTGGATAGTAGCACATTACAACAACTTGAATTCGCTGCGATGCTCCACGATGTAGGCAAGATTGGTGTGCCTCATCATATCCTCAATAAACCCTCTGCATTGTCCCCTGAAGAAAGAATGGTTGTAGAAAAGCATCCTCAAATTGGCTATACCATTGTGAAAGATGTGGCTTTTCTAGCGGAGTCCTCAGTGATTATTCGCCATCACCACGAACATTTCGACGGCAAAGGATATCCCGAAGGGCTCAGTGGTGGTCAGATTCCCCTGGCCAGCAGAATTCTATGTATCGCCGATGCATTCGATGCAATGACCTCAGCAAGGGCCTATCGCCGAAACCCCATGACCTTTAAGCAAGCCCTCGCAGAACTAGAGAATAAATCCGGATCACAATTCGACCCACAATTGGTGCGCATTATGGTGCGTGTGCCTCTTAAACAGAGAGAAGGTGTCCAAATTGAGTTGTAACACAACTCAACTTGGACACCTTTTTAGCATTGTGGTTTGATAAATTTGTGACTATTTGAGTTTAAAAACTGCCGTCACCAGATTGTGGTCGATGTTTGGCGATACTAAAAATCCGTCGATAATGGTCCACAGGGGACACCCTTGCTGAGATTAATGCTCAATCCCAAAAGAGAACCCTCTGTTTTCAACCCATCGGCGTGTTCCGTGGGTCGATTTATATCGAACCACGGAACACGCCCCCAATAATCCATTTTAAAATATCTTGGTAAACTTCCTCACGATTGCGTTCATTGAGCATTTCGTGGCGTCCTTTGGGATATAGCTTAAGGGTAACCTCGTAGCCTGCTTCTTTGTAAAATGCTGCCGACTGCTCCACACCCTTGCCCATTTGACCCACCGGGTCTAGGGCTCCAGACATCAGAAGCATGGGCACAGTAGATTTGGGTTTTGGCATGGGGCCATAAAGAACCCTTGCCAAATTTTTAGCCATGTCTTCAAAGAAACTCGCAGGATGAATTTGCCCGCACCAGGGATTGTCGATATACTTTTGCACTTCCACCGGGTCTGTCGACAGCCAATCGAATGGGGTTTTAGTCGGTGCAAAGGCCTTGTTAAAAGAACCAAAAGATAACTTGTCCAGTAGCTTCGACGGTAAATCTGCTCTTTTTATAGTGCGCTCACACCGTGCGACAAATGCCGCGGCCTGAAGTTCTAGTTTCTGAGGATAGCCGGTACCCGATAAAATGACTTTATCCACGTCGCTCGGATGACTCACTAAATAAGTGCGCGTCACATAAGATCCCATGCTGTGTCCAAAGATGCACACAGGCACATTGGGGACCTCTGCTTTGGCCCGGTTTACCACAGTATTTAAGTCCTCTGCCATCTTCGACCAGCCCTCTTTTCCAAGGTAGCCGAGCCTCTCTAGACTGCCAGCTGTTTCAAAGTGTCCACGATGAGAATACCCATACACCACTATGCCTTGGGCCGCCAAATAGGTGGCGAAAGCATCGTAGCGCAAAATGGTTTCTGCCATGCCATGGGCTAAGATCATCACGCCAATTGGGGCTTGTTCTCCCTTCCATACATAACCTTTAACCGTCACTTCTTCGAACGATCGAAACTCAAATGGTACTCTCATCGCATCCCCCTTGTCTTTGTCTTATAACACAATATATCCCTTACTCTAAATTGGCAACGACCTCTGTAAAGATAATGCCCAAGGCCATAGCCCCAGCATCTGGATGATCTAAGCTGCGTTCGCCTACATAAGAGGCTCGGCCGCGAGAAGCTACCATTGTTTTGGTGCGCTCAGCACCAAGACGCGCGGCCTGTGCACTTAGAGACAATGCCTTCATCAAAGGGGTGCCCTCTATGGCGCTGCCCTTTAGCGATTCTACAGTAGGTATCAAGGCGTCCAAAAGCGTTTTGTCGCCGAGCTTTGCATTGCCGCGCTTTTGAATTGCATCGACTGCAGCCTGCATCATTTGCGCAAATTCTTCTAAAGACAACTCCGTTTTACCCATGGCCTGTTTGCCCGCACCCCTAAAGGCACTGCCCCAAATAGGACCCGATGCGCCGCCACAATACTCTGTTATAATCATACCACAATCTCGAAGGAAGGAACCTATGCAATCTTTCGATAAATCCTCCCACTTCACACCCAACTCTTTAAAACCTTTGGCGACAGACATGCCAAAGTCGCCGTCACCTGCCACAGAATCTAGCTCGCAAAAGTACACCTCATTTTGAATAATGACCCCAGACATCAAAGTCACCATCTGAACCATATCGCCCGTAGCAATTTTATTCTCGCTCAACATACTTGCCATCTATAACCTCTTTCCAATCGCACTCAGCCTTAAACCCTTAACCTTTAAATGCCACTGTCTGCACAGGCGCATCTAAGAGCACCTTCAACGCGTCGTCGAGCCCTAGCAAAGTAACTGATGCCCCAGCCATATCAATGGCCGTCATGTAATTGCCTACAAAAGTCCTGTACACCAAAACCCCTTTGTCTTTTAATGCCAACTGCACGCTGCGATTCAACAAATACAGTTCTTGAAGGGGCGTGCCACCAAGTCCATTGATCATCACCGCCACCTCGCCCGATTGCGGTAAATCGGCTAATAGCTGGTCCACCATGCGCTGTGCCAATTCATCTGCGCTACACACTGCTTCTCTCGCGATGCCCGGTTCACCATGTATACCCACGCCGTATTCCATCTCTAAATCACCAAGTTCAAAGGTTGGAGAGCCCTTCGCTGGCACCGTGCACGAAGTGAGGGCAAAGCCAATACTGCGCACATTGGCAATGGCCTTCTCAGCCACAGCCTTTACCTCGTTAAGCCCCATACCTTGTTCCGCTGCCGCTCCCGCTAGCTTCTGAACGAATATGGTACCCGCTACACCTCTACGGCCTACTGTATAGAGACTGTCTTTTACTGCAATATCGTCGTTCACATACACACGGGCCACTTGGTAATCGTCGTCTTCTTCAGACATCTCTGCAGCCGCATCAAAATTCATGCAGTCGCCAGAGTAGTTCTTGACGATTAACAAGGTCCCTTTATTGGATGCCGTTTGCTGAATGGCCTTATATACCTGAATCGTAGAAGGTGATGCGAATACATCGCCGCACACTGCTGCATCGAGCATACCTAGCCCAACAAAACCAGCATGGGCAGGCTCATGACCGCTGCCGCCACCACAAATCAGCGTTACTTTGTCCTTGTTTAGGTTTTTTCTGGCAATAACTTTACTGTCTTTATTGAACTGAAGCAAATCCCCATGTGCCATCACCATGCCTTCGCACATCTCTACCACGAGGGTCTCCGGTTTATTGATTATTTTTTTCACGCTTGGCCTCCCAATAAATCTGCAGTCTGAATCGCTGCATAAACATCTTCTGGACTCACTTTAAAAGGCATATTGTGAATGGTCTCACCCTCTGCACAAGCCAAGTTGGCAACGGCCATAATCTTCTCCTTGGACTTGTCCAAAATTCCAAGTTGGGCCAATGTGGTTGGTAGTCCCACAGATTTGCAGTAGTCAATCACCGTGCTAATCTCAGAGGCTTGAGCATTTTCGAGTACCAAGTGCACCAACACGCCAAATGCAACCTTCTCGCCATGGTAGTAGTGATGGGTCTCTTCGAGGGCTGTCAACCCGTTGTGCACCGCATGAGCCGCTGCCAAACCGCTACTTTCAAAGCCCAAACCACTTAAGAGTATATTCGCCTCAATCACATTTTCAAGTGCAGTTGTGACGACTTTCGCCTCACAAGCAGCTTTTGCCTTCACGGAATCTTCGAGAAGCGTCTCATAGCAGAGCTTTGCAATGGCAGCTGCTGCCTTTGTGCTCTTGCCACCTGGAATATTGTTAGCAAATGAAGCTGCACACGAGCGCGCTTCAAAGTAAGTAGAGAGCGCATCGCCCATGCCCGCCACTAAAAATCTCACTGGCGCTTTTGCAATAACAGTCGAATCAACGAGCACTAAATCGGGATTTTTTTTGAAGAACAGGTATTCATCAAAGGCCCCTTCTTCTGTGTAAAAGACAGCTAAACTGCTGCAAGGCGCATCAGTAGAAGCGATGGTTGGAATCACAATCACAGGCATATTCTCGAAGTGGCTAACCGCCTTAGCAGCATCGAGTGCCTTGCCACCACCTAGGCCAATCACCACATCGCACCCTTTGTCTATGGCGAGTTTTCGAAGACGTGTCACTTCGCCTTTAGTACACTCGCCACCAAAATTTGATGTGACAACTTCAAAAGCATTCTTCTCTTGTGCTGCCTTTAGCTCTGTGGCCATGCGATTCATATCGTCGCTAGAAGCGACGAGTAACGCCTTTGAACCAAAGTCTTTAACGGCTGTCCCTAAGTCAGAAATGGCATTTCTACTTTGCTGGTACTTTGCTTGTGAAATCAATACTCTCTTCATTCGAATGCTCCTTTAGTTTTTTTGCTATTAGTACTAGTCTTAGCCTATGCCTTTGCAATGTGTTGATTATAACGTTTTCCTATTCACAAT
>CALFXQ010000364.1 GCA_937958285.1 uncultured Fusibacter sp.
TATCGTGTGAAAGTGACAAAACCATGCGTTTGCGTTCTTCTTCGGCCGTTTTAAGTGCCGTCACCTGGCGATGAATGGTGGTTCCCATTTGTACAATCGCCTTCTTCAATACATTGAGTTCATTTTCTGACACGTAATCGATGGTCACCACTGCTGCTCCTGCGCCAATTTCTTCAACAGCCTGTTTCATTAAAAGTACCGGTCTTACAAATTGCTTGCGCACATGCAAAACCATCCATGCCATAAGCCCACCCACAATTAATATAAACACTAAAAAGTGGTAAGTAATAATGTCGACAATTGGAGGAGAGCCGGCTAATTCAGGCGCATACATCACAAATACATCGTTAGAATCTCTATAGGGATAATACATGAGATAGTTTTTATCGTCTTTTGTCATTTCTCTAAAGGCGTTATCTGAATAGGTGTATCCAAAACCCTTGGGGGAGTTTATTTCGTCTTTGATTTGCCTATTTGCATTGAGAAACTCAATGTATATGGCCATGCCGTTGCTCGCCTTAAAGGCTGCTTCAATCCCCTCGCTGCGGTAAGCATCGAAGACGGATTCAATGCCATATTTTTGATAGGCTTGCGCGCGCTGATCGGACATCGCGATAATGGAGTAGCTCATAATACCGAGACTTGCCAACATTACGACCAGCAATAAGCCTACATAAAACGTGAGATAAACAGCCATATGCCTTCTCAATAAGTTGATAAACTGCATGATTATTTCCCCTCAGAATGTTTATCCATGCGGTACCCCAGTCCTTTAATGGTTCGAATAAAGGTGGGGCTTTTCGGGTTTGGTTCAATCTTTTCTCGCAACTGACTAATATGCACCATTAATGTGTTCGAATCCAGGAGATAATCTTCTTGCCACACCGCCTGATAGAGTTGTTCTTTAGTAAAGATTCTTCCGGGTGCACTCATTAATACTTCTAAGAGTTTAAAGGCCTTGGGATTTAAAAACACTTCTTCGTCGCCATTGTAGAGAACATATTGATCTTGAAAGAGTTTAAGGGTGCCATTCACAAGTACTCGGCTTCCCTTGGGCTGCTGGTACTGGGAGTAACGCCTGATACTCGCTTGAACGCGGTGTAAGAGTTCTATTGGGCTAAAGGGTTTTTCGATATAATCATCTGCACCTTTTGTAAAGGCTTCAATTTTATCGGACTCATCTGTTCGCGCTGTAAGAAAGAGTACAGGCGCCACAGAATATTCCCTAATGCGCGTAAGTAAGGTGATGCCATTCACATAGGGCAGCATATAATCCACAATATAAAGATCATAGTCGCAACTTTTAAGCATATTAATTGCATCTGCGCCATCAAAAGCCTGATCCACTATATAGTTTGCTTTTTCGAGATGCATTTTAATCAAAGCATTAATATCTACATCGTCTTCAACGACAAGAATTCTTGAGCGCATAAGCAATCCCCCTTGCTACCTAGTATACCACCCCTTTCGTACAAGGGGCAATATCGCACGCAATTAAAAGGCAATCGTCTAGTGCCAAACCTCGCGACGATTGCCTCTTGATTGTCTGTTACTTATTTACCACTATGCTTTGTCTGTTTTGCTGGCTTTACTCTTGTTTGATGCTTTCTTAGTCTTTGACGCCTTCGCATCATCGGCTCTTTGCTTTATGGGTTTAGCCAAATGAATGATGCGCTTATTGACTAAATCGTGAATGGAACCTCGGGTAAAGTTTCCATTTGCCGATTTTGTTCCTGCTGGTTTTTCTGTTAATATTTCAATGCCTTCGTCTATGGATTTTACAGGATAGATGTGGAACATCCCCGCGCGAACTGCTTCAATGACATCATCCGACAACATCAGATTCTTTACATTTTGATGTGGGATTAAAACACCTTGTTTGCCAGTAAGTCCTTTAAGACGACACACGCGATAGAAACCCTCAATTTTCTCGTTTACACCACCAATTGGCTGCACTTCACCTCTTTGGTTAACAGATCCCGTTACGGCGAGAGATTGATTAATCGGGACGCCAGAGAGTGATGATAGTATGGCGTAAAGCTCGGTAGAAGAGGCACTGTCGCCGTCGACGCCTGAATATAGCTGTTCGAATACAATGGTCGCAGTGAGGCTTAGCGGTTTGTCTTGTGCATACATATGCCCAAGATAGCCGGAAATGATCATAATCCCTTTGTCGTGGAGACTACCACTGGTGCGTACCTCTCGCTCAATATTGACTAGGCCCGCCTGCCCCCTAAAGGTAGAAACAGTAATTTTACTTGGCTTTCCGAAATTGTGTTGTCCTGAGCCCACAACAGCAAGACCGTTGATCTCGCCAACTTTATAGCCTTCCACATCGATAAGATAGGTGCCATCGTCGAAGAGCTCCATCATCTTTTCTTCATATTGATTGACGCGATGGCGTTTTTCTTCGAGAGCTGTATTTACGTGATGCTCGGAGACAACTTTATCGCCCTTAACATCTGCCCAGGCATCTGCTTCTATCATTACATCTACAAGTCGATTTAACCGACTGCTCATGCGCGCTTTATTATCTGCTAAACGCGTTGCATATACCACAATACGACCCACCGCTTGTCGATCGAAGGGACGTAGTCCCTGCATCTCGCAGTGTTTGGCAATAAATCTCGCCAGTTTCATCATATTGTCGGGGTTGCGTTCCATTTCCATATCAAAATCAGCTTCAATTTTAAAGAGCTTTCTAAACTCTTCATCGTAATAGTAAAGCAATGAATAGGTATAGGCATCTCCAATAATGATGACCTTTACATCGAGTGGAATAGGTTCTGGTTTTAAGCTTGCAGCCACCACATATCCCGAATGACTGCCCATGCCTTCGATGGCAATCTGTTGATCGAGCAGAGCTCTTTTTAAGGCACTCCAAGAATAATGACTCGTCAACAAATCCTTGGCATGTAGAATTAAAAAGCCACCATTAGCATGGTGTAAAGCACCGGGCTTAATTTGAGTGAAGTCGGTTCTCATCACCCCTAATTCATTGCGATACTCGATAGAACCAATCAAATTCGAAAAAATCGGATTGCTTTCAAATCGAATCGGCGCGGATTTTAGATCTGTGTTATCTACAAATAAATTGACTTTGTATCGGTCAAAAAAGCTATCTGGATTTCTCTGAGACAGCATCATCAATGGATTTTGTTCTTCGCGTTCGTGTTTGCTTTTAAACTGGTCGACGTGCTCTACAACATCGTTAGTAAGTGCCTGTAAATAAGCCTCTAGGCCATCATCCGTTTCGAAGTTCTCTTTTAATTTAAGCACATGATAGCTAACAACCCTTTGCCCCATCTGGGCATCGAGTTCTTTAAGCTTCTTGCGGTAAGACTCTTCTTCTTCTCTCAATCGATTGAAAAGCTCAACCGTCTCTAGACTGAGTCGCTCTGAATTTTGCTTTAACGCTTCGTAATCGTCGTCGGTAATATTGCGATAAGCATCTTCTGTCATGGGCTCTCCATTGACTAGCGGAATACTCACTAAACCTCTCTCATTTTGACTAAAGCGAAAGCCAAAGCTTTCACCAAGCTCGTTGAGTTCGTTTATCACTACAGCAGTATTTTCTTGATACTGTTTGAGAATGATGTTTTTTGTATTCTCGTACTCCTTAGAAGAAAAAACAGTCTGGATTTCTTTTTTTAAGAATATCACCGTCTTTTCCATCCACTTGACAAACTCCTTACCCGTACCGGCTTTAAGCGCGATAGGCCTAGGCTGATGGGGGTTCTCAAAGTTGTTGACGTAAATCCAATCTTTTGGAACGGGCTTGCCGGCAGCCTTCTTCTCGGTAATCGACATGACATAACTGGTTCTTCCTGTGCCCCAGCTTCCTGCAACGTAAACATTATAGCCTTTGTTTTTTATTGCTAGGCCAAAGTCAATCGCCTTTGTCGCGCGTTCCTGAGCTATAAGTCCTTGAAGGGGCGTCAATTGATCCGTAGTTTCAAATTCAAAGCAGCTAATATCGCATGTACTCGTCAGGTCCTCGACAGACAATCGCTTTACTCTCATAATTTCCTCCTGTTGACAACTGCAAAATGGGATAAACCCTCAGAATACACTTACCCTATTCAAGAATAAAAAAAACACGAAACCTAGAAAAAGGTGTCGTGTTTATCTTATTATTGTAAAATAACGCGTTTTAGTGCGCCGTCCCATGTAACTTTAACATCTAAACTCTCTGCAACAGCTCTCAGGGGGATCATCAATCTGCCAGAAACTAAACTAGGCGGAACATCTAATTCTAGACGCTTCCCTGCACGCACCATATAAGCGGTGTTAAACCATAGGTCCACCCACTGATTTCTATTCCAGATCGCAGCATTTTTTGTGTCTGGATGCCAGGTGACTTTTGCGCCAAGTGCTTCTGATATAAATCGCAGTGGCACTAAAGTTCTGCCCGCTAGGGTGATAGGAGCGGCATCCATCTCGGATTGATTTTCGCCTCGAATGAGCACTTTGCTCCCTACAGTCAAGGTCAGGGGCTCAATGGCGCTTGGCAACTCGATGGGTGCCAAAGGCGCAGTGACCACGAGATCTTTAAACAGCAGCTGCCCTTGCTTTGAGATTAGTTTCCAATCCGTCTCAACGCCTACCGCATAAATGCGCTTAATTCTTATGGGGCTAGGAAATGCCTTAACGCCAATTTCGATCTGTTGCCAGCCACTCCAGTTCACACTTGTGGCAAGTGTCACTCTTTGTAATTTTCCTTTTCCATCGATAAGCTCTGCTCGAATCCACTCGCCACCTTGTTGACCGTAGGCTGCAATCGTCACTTTGTCCGTCTGATTTGGGAGCAAGACCCCCTTATCTGGAAAGGTCATATACGCTGCCTGTGTACCTGAAGAGAAGGTAAAATCATAGCTTAATCTCACTACATTCTTGGAGAGTTCGAGAGGGTCAGAGATAACATCGACAAATCCCAATGTAGATGCTGGTGTTTTCTCGAAGACAATGCCCTTCAAATTTTCAAGGGATAGGACCTTTGTTTCTCCAGATGTGTAAATGGGCAAGGTCGCTTTAAAACCTTCGTAGGATGCGGTTGCTGTACCAATTGGACTCGTTTGAGCCTGTATGGTGAGAATATTGCCAACAACATCTGCATTCAAACCTTCAAATGCCCACTTAAAGACACTCGAAGGCACCTCTATGGTTTTACCAGACGCGGTTTGAACTGTTATCTGCAGTTGACGCTGCTGTGCAGATAAAGTACCCTCTGGATTTCCCATGTCTTTAATTGCTATTTGCACAATGTCATCTCTGCCAATTGCCCTTAGTTTAGTGGTTAGTTGTATGGTGTCCATTTGTGCATTGACAACGGCTTCGCCCATTTGCTTCGCAACAAAAACACCATTCTCAATTGTGCCCACATCGCCGATGGTCGACCATACTACGGGAAAATTCGAGGGTTCAATCGGGTTAAAAAATTGATCGTAAGCACTGAGTTTTAAAGAAACCTCTTGACCGATAAGCACTTCTTTGGGCCCCGATAGAACACCACCAGCCGCAAGTCCAGCTGGTGCCGTTGAAAACAGACCAATGCCGTTTACTACCGGTCGCTCTGAAGCCTCTTGTGTGGCGATAACGGGTTCAGCGGTAAACCCACCCAAGGGGCGCGATACAAAGGTCGTCGAACCACCACCATCGAGATTGAGACCCTTCCAAACGCCTAGCTGTGGCAAAAGCTCTGACAGTTGCTTGATGGTCAATCCCTTGCTGGAAGTCCCTGATTTTTCTGCGACAATCATGTACACGGTTTTTCCATCTTGAGAGATCCCAACGGCAGTTCTCGCAACTTGACTGCCAATAGAAGAAAGACTTCTCCCATAGGCAATGGCCTTTCCCTGATCCACCAATAGTGAATGCCCCCCTATAATCGTGAGCCATTGATCTTCAGGGGCAATGCGATAATCAACCACCAGCGCCTGGCCTACCACTGCATTCGTTTCTAGAAACTTTGCAGCACTTCCATGTCCGCGGAGGATGATCCCACCTTGAGGCACAGTTCCAGGATAATAACTTTTAATGTGAATAGACTGAACAATTCCGCCCATTATCAGTACTTCAGTGGGGGTGGTTAATGTGTCGTGACCACGCTCGGTACGGGCCCAATGATCTGTGTAAAGATGCAATTGATTGACATGACTGTGTATGCCACTTGGCTCTTCGTAATAGGGTGTTTTATTAATACCCGATAGCGCAAAAGTTGCGCCTAATGGACTTGTCACACTGCCTGAGAAGGCAAACTGTTCAATGCGTGCTGTTCTTCCCGATGTTATACCCAAACTGTAAATTGCATTTAACTTTACTGGCGAGGTTACTAAAACGCCTTGGCGCATCATTGTGCCAAGGGGTGCCCCTTCGCCTTTAATGTTGAAAAAATCTGCATTAATAGCGGCAATGGCGCCATTTTGAGATGCTTGTTGACTCACAGATGCCCGTGTGGCCACTTTCCCATTTGGGCTGATGGCTTGTATGTCTACATAGGGATTGTTTAAGTCCACTTCGACAACCTCGATGCGGGTTCCAAGATAAGTATAGCGCTTCTTGATGGCACCAGAGGTGATTGGTACTGTATCATTCAAAAGTAGACCATCTACCTGTGGTGACATCGATGGTGAAGCTTCCACAGGTAGTTGTGGCGGGGCAATAGGTTCAGCTGAAACAACATTCATAACAAAAATGACGAACAGCAATAGCCCTGCAGTCCGCAAGTTCATACGCAGTGATGTAATTTTTTTTATAGCTCCCATAAGATCCTCGACTACCATTACTGCTTGGTCTTTTTATTCGCGTGGCCCATCACAGCCACTGCTGGTTGTTTTGTTTTTTGACTAAATTGCGGCTTTAGGCCATTGAGTGTTTCTCTATGAACAGGGAGTTCCACAATAAAGGATTCCAAACATGCGATGCATTTAGTCGCCTTAAAGCCTTTGACATCCAACACTTGACCAAATCCAGACGAAGCTGCGAAGGCCTGTATTTTGGGGTCGTAGGAAATGCCAAAATATGGCGTTCCAGCATTTGCAGCCATAATTAATCCATGAAGTCTCATGGCTACCACAAAATCCATTTTTTTAGTGAGGGCTAAGATGGTTTGTGGCGAATAGTGGCCTTCTAAAAATACTGCATCCTGTTTTAATAGAGGCTTGATAAATCTTGCCGCCTCCACATCGTCTGGATAATGCATTGGGACAAAGACAGGTAACCATCCTTTAGCGGATAGCCAGTCGCTAACAGCTGCAACCTCACGATGAAAATCAGCATCTGTTTTCCAGTCTCGAAGATATAAACCCGCAAGGGGTCTCGCAAAGTCTATCCCTTCTTGTTTAAGCAAAAGTGTACCTGATTCCCATTCTGCATCTGTTAACGCCATCGAGACCACGGGATCCATCACAACGTGAATTGGCGGTTTTTTTACGCCCATTTGAATGAGAGCATCCTTTGATGCCACATCTCTAACGAATATCTCAGTGACGCCATTGCAGATGAGTCGCATCATTTGGCGGTTCAAAGCGCCATTGACGGGGCCAACCCCCTGACTGTAAAAGACAATGGGCTTTCTAAGAAACTGTGCCATGCCAATCACAATCAGGTAATAGAGTACCGAACGCTTGCTGGTCACATCTTGTAGCAAACTACCACCACCACTGATAAGCACATCCGCCTTTGTGATGGCCTTAAAAACCTCAATCATTTTCCATCTATTTACTGCGCTTACGCCGTATCGCGATGCCGTTACTGTAGGTTGATTAGATAACACGGTGATTTCAAGACTTTCTCCTGGTTTTACTTCGCCTTTTAGCGCCTGAATAATAGACAAAAGAACTGCCTCATCACCAGCATTATCAAAGCCATAATACCCAGAAATTACAACTTTAGCCATTGTGCTGCTCCTTTACCCAATGTTTAGGTAGCCACTTTGTAACTGCTTTTATTAGTAATACACCTACTATACCAATCAAAAGACCTATCCATACACCGTGGAAGGTGCGTATTAACGACACGGAGATCGGCGTATGAAAATGCGAGAATGTATTGACCATCGATGCTTGACCTATGGCACCAAGGGCAACAAGTGGCAACCATTTTCTTTTGTAGCCCATAAACAATACCAACAATAACGCGGGATGACCGACCATAAATTCCTTAGTTCTAGGCCTAACACCGAGTATTTGATCTAGGGTTTGCCTTATGAGTATCTCTAAATCAGAAACAGTGCCTGTGTTGCCAGATCTTCTCACATAGACAAAAACAGCAACTGCCAGAATACCCAGGGCCACTAAACTAATCACATTGACTGGCTTTAATAAAAACGCTTTGATCTTTTCTATCTCAAACTTCTCCCAGCGCAGTAAGACAGCCAGTAAAATGAGGAATATTGGCGCTACCAAAACAATTTTTACACCTCTAAATATATCGATCCCCATAACATAGGCATTCTCAGTAAGTAGGCCCACTTGAATCGCCGCTCCAAAAAGACTGATGACACTAGTACCTAAAAAGGCGTAAACTGCCCCCAATAAGGTTCTGGATTCTTGCTTAAGTGCCCAAGTGATGCCAATTACCGGAAACAACGTACAGCCATAAATGGCCATTAATTGCTTTGTAAGACTTGGTGCTACAAATAAGAGTCCGGTCCAACCGATTAGCCCCAATCCCGCTACAATTAAACCCAGTTTATACTGATTCAATACGTAGCCAAGCATTACAGTTCCCACAACTGCCGCAAGTCCCACCACCCAAATATACAGTGTGGATGCAATTGGCAAATTGTAAATTTTATGCTCTGCCGACATTTGATGCTGATCGTTTTTTAGAGCACCCGTTAAGGTTTCAATAAACGTCACAGAGTCATCAATATCCTTGTCGATATCTCCAGAAAGTGGGAAGGTGACCAAAACCGCTCTAATACCACGCTCTGCCACGGCGAGTTTAAACTGCTCGAGGTTTCTAGATGTTGTAAGCGCGACCATCTGGCTCGACCCAATAGCATGTAAGCGCAGCATGTTAAAGTTAGACCCATTATATGTTTTGCGAATTAAAGTCTCCATGCCCTTTTGTTCACTTGAAAAGAATTCAATAAAACCGATGGTCTGTGCCTGCGCCAGACGCGTCATCTCGGGGTGATCATACATGGGGACTTCATCGTCATTAAAATATACACCATTGAGATTAGGTAGACTTAGGATATCATCGACCACAAATTTTACACTTTCATCACTTTCCTTTGGCCATTTTTTAACCTGTGGAGAAATAGTCAAACCTGATTTTGCAATTTCTTTAAGACTTTCAATCGGATAACCCACGCCCATCGTGAGTAGATTCCCATCTACAGGTCCTGCATCGATAAGTTCCATGCCTTGATAGGTCAACAAGTCGCCATATCCTGTTTTTGCTTTAATGTGTGCAAGTACAGATGCTCTCAACACCCCATCTTCTATCCAAAAGTAGGTGTTTTTCGGAATAATCAATTCAGCTAAACCAAGTTGATTTTTTAATGCTGCATCTTTTTTTAGATCTAATCCCGTCATGATGGCGACATCTTGGCTCAACACGAGTGCGTTCTGCGCCCCTAAAACACCGACTTGTAGTGTGCGCTCTTTTACTAATACACCTGTCGCACCAGCTGCTTTAAATTTCTTAGCGACTTCTACAAGGGGTTCACCACTCAGATTGGACATCACGCGTATATCGTCGTAATTGACAAGCGCTTGTACCATTTTGTAATCGCTGTCGACTTTATGCCGCTCGAATCCGCGGTATAAGGAAAACCCTAGTGAAATTATCAACACTAGGGCTAAAAATCCTGCGACCAACTTATTGGGCTTAGTCGCTTTAAACATTTAGCGCCTCCTCAGCCAATTCAACTATTCTAGCTGCATTCAGGCGGTATTTGACCATGAGATCTGCCGGAGAACCAGATTCGCCAAATGTGTCCATTACAGCGACAGGTATAACGGGTGCACATTTCCCAAGATGCGCCACACCAGCTAGCGTCTCAGAAACGGCACTATAGAGGCCACCAATTACACTGTGCTCTTCTGCAGTAATCACGAGTTTCGTCTCGTGGAGCGCACTTATAACGGTATTTGAATCAAAAGGCTTTAAAGTATGTGCATCGATAACTCTGACGCTTATACCTTTAGATTCGAGAACTTCTGCTGCTTCGATTGCCTCAGCTACCATGATTCCTGTAGCAATAATGGCAAGGTCCGTACCTTCTTTTAATACATTTGCCTTTCCAATTTCGAATACTGTATCTTCTGGGTAACAAATGGGTACTCCTGCTCGACCTAGGCGCACGTAAACAGGACCATAGTATTCGGCGGCTAAGTGCAACAATTTATCCGTAGAAACTGCATCCGCTGGATTTAAAACAACCATATTCGGAAGCGCACGCATAATTGCCAAATCTTCAATTGCCTGATGAGAGGCCCCATCTTCTCCAACTGTTAATCCTGCATGTGTTGCGCAAATTTTAACATTTAATTTAGGATAACAAATGCTGTTTCGAATGATCTCAAAAGCGCGTCCTGCTGCAAACATGGCAAATGTGGATGCAAATGGAATTTTACCCGCAGTCGCTAAACCTGCAGCTACGCCCATTAAATTCTGCTCAGCGATTCCCATATTGAAAAAACGGTTTTCGAATACCGCTTTAAAATCTGCTGTCTTTGTGGATTTTGACAAGTCCGCATCGAGCACGACGATATTGTCGTATTTCGATCCTAGTGCGACAAGGGTTTTGCCATAAGCCTCACGGGTTGCAATCTTCTTCATGCGATAACGCCTCCTAATTCTGTTATTGCCTGCTCATACTGTTCTTTATTTGGCGCGGTGCCATGCCATCCCGCTTTGTCTTCCATAAACGAAACGCCTTTTCCTTTAATGGTCTTTGCAATGATGATCGTTGGGGCACCCTTATGTTCGCGGGCTTGTTCAAATGTAGCTAGAAGCGCTTCAATATCGTGCCCATCGCATACTAAAACATGCCAACCAAAACTCTTGAACTTCGCATCCACTGGAGATACACCCATAACTTCACTATTTGGTCCATCAATTTGTAGGCCATTGTAATCTAGGACCGCACATAGATTGTCTAAGTTATAATGTGCAGCTGCCATTGTCGCTTCCCAAATAATGCCTTCATTGATTTCGCCATCGCCAAGAAGTGCATAAATACGCGCTGGTGAAGCATCAAACTTCTTCGCAATGGCCATACCTACAGAAGCGGATAGACCTTGCCCCAATGAGCCAGTAGACATTTCTACACCAGGTGTTCCCTTCATGTCGGGGTGGCCTTGAAGCATGGCGCCCACTTTTCTCAATGACTTTAGCGCCTCTGGATCGAAATAGCCACGACGTGCTAATGCACTGTACAAAACAGGCGCTGCATGTCCTTTTGAGAGCACAAATCGATCGCGATCTGGATTTTTTTGTGCCGATGGATCGACATTCATGACATTGAAGTAAAGTGAGGCCAAGATATCTGCAGATGAAAGACTACCACCCGGATGCCCCGAGCCTGCCAAATAAACCATTTCAACGATGTCCCGTCTGATGACTTGCGCGGTTTGCTTCAACTGCTCAACAGTTTGCTTCATGTAAAATCCTCCAAAAAATAAAATGTGATTCAAGCCTCTTTAGGCGAAATTCCTGACTTTTTCTCTTGTGCACAGAATCTATATTTTGCGTGTGGTAAGTACTTTAATCATAAATAGCGGTAATTTCATCATGCGACCAATGCGCGTAGGTTCTTTTAAAAGACGATAGAACCACTCCAAACCGGCCTTTTGCATCCACAGAGGTGCTCGTTTTGCATGTCCTGCCCAAACATCTACGGCGCCACCTACACCCATAGCCACTTTGCAATTTAAAATGCGCTTATGTCTATGTATCCAAAGTTCTTGTCTTGGACACCCCAAGGCTACAAAGAGTACATCAGGCTTGACTTCGTTGATGTGATCTAAAATCTTAATTTCTTCATCTTGATCAAAGTACCCATCGTGTATGCCTTTAATTTCTATATTGGGATACACCTCTAGTATTCGCGCGCCCGCAATTTCAGCAACCTGCGGCTTCCCCCCTAGAATGTACATACTTCCCTTAGTCGTATTCAAAAATCTGAGCATCTTTGCCATTAAATCTACGCCAGGAACCCGCTCTTTTAGACCCAAACGGTGAATTTTAGACGCATAAATAATACCGATACCATCGGGAACTACAAGTTCTGCTGCCAAGAGCGCTTCCATAAGATCGGCATTTTCTTGGGCCATCAAGACTATTTCTGGATTTGGCGTAAAAATTGCAGCCATTTTATCTCGCTTTAAAAAGGTGACAAATAGTTTAAAGCCCTCTTCGAGGGTAACATTGTCAAAACGTACTCCAAAGATCTTTACAGATTGACCACTCACGTTGCTACTCCTTTATCGCTGGCAAAATTTGATATTTCCCTTTAATCATTACCGTTATTGTCCCCATTGCCAAGATTCCTCTTCCGTCTTCTTTAGGACACAAGAGCAGATGATTAAGCGGGACTGGTGCTCCTTGTGGCAAGTCTAACCCATCAGTTAAATCGGGGAGCGCATTGCCGGTAGGGTCGATAACAACGCTGTCGCCCCTTCTTACGATAAGCTCAGAGCCTTTTCCCAAAAGGATTTGAGTCCCTTGTTCAAAGGTATTTGCCTCGAAAATCGACGGCGTAACTGGCACGCTATTAGTTGGAGGTAGGGTATTCGACTGACCATTAGCATTATTCGTATTGGCAATCGCAGTGTTTAGGCTCGCGACTTTCTGTTCGAGGCTCGCTAAACTCTTTTTTAACGCATCCACTTCTGTAACTAAAGTCTGTTGAAGTGTTTGCCAACGCTTTTCTACATATGACATTGTAACCAACGGATCTTGATCAGAACCAGGTGTCGCAGCAAAAGCCACAACAACCATCAGTGTGATTACCGTGGTAATCACTAGCCAAAAACGCATATTTGGTTTCATAAACTCTCCTTAGGCCATCGTTTAATTTTACCACAATACAGCCTATTATCAACCCATCTCAGGGATTAAGACGACATCTTCACAAATAAAAAACGCTTAAATGGCACTAAAAGACTGGATTAGCAAGGTCTTTCAATGTCTTTAAGCGCTTGTGGCTATGACTCTTCGTAGAGGCCAAAACTGACTATAAGCGCTTGATTCACAGCCTTCATCGTTTCTTGATCTACATGCCCTAGCATTTGGCTCAGTCGTTTTTTATCGATTGTTCGAATTTGTTCAATTAAGATGACGGAATTTCTAGTTAATCCAAACTTGCCTTTTCGAATTTCAACGTGTGTTGGCAATTTTGATTTATCAATTTGGGCTGTAATAGCCGCTACAATAACTGTTGGACTATATTTATTGCCAATATCGTTTTGCACGATTAAAACCGGTCGCAAACCGCCTTGCTCTGAACCAATTACCGGTGATAGATCTGCTAACACAATGTCTCCACGCTTGATTTCCATAGTCACTCCTCAGTATTGAGATGAAACTCATAGCGATCTAAAAGTGAAACATCGTGGGCGAGATCTGCCTCAGCAATCGTCAAATTTATTATTCCCATGGCTTCGTATCCGCCTTTTAGCTGTTCTTCTAATTGGTTGAGGTGAACGTTGTTTAAAAAGTTCTCCAATGCCTTACAACTACTGTAGCACTTTTCACTATCGCAATACGCTTGACTTAGCATGGCCTGCATGGCATTGCTTCGAACTTTTTTAGGATACATAGAACCCCCCATTGCATGCATCTGAACGAACAACTATTATTTTATCTTATTTTTATCTCAACAACAAGCTGTCTGTGTAATCAATTTGCAATTCATTGTAAAGATAAAGTCTGGGTACTCTTTTACCAATCATACACACTATCTCATAATTAATCGTGCCTAGCCAACTCGCGACTTGATCAATTGGAAGCATATTGTCCTTTGACACACCGAACAGAACGATTTCATCGCCTCTTTTTGGACTCAAATCCCCAGGTAATGCCACCATAAACTGATCCATGCAAATTTTTCCAACAACAGGAACGGGCCGACCCTCGTAGAGTAAGTGTGCCTTTTGAGTAAGCATTCGCGTATATCCGTCTGCATAACCGAGGGGTACAGTACCAATTAGCGTATCTTGAGCTGTTCTGTAGATGTGCCCATAACTTATACCTTCACCTTTTGGAATAAGCGCTACCCGACTCAGTTGTGCCTTCAGGGACATTACCTCTTTCAAGGTGACGACTTGCTGTTTTACATCTTTGGATGGATAGAGCCCATACAACATAATCCCCGCTCTAACCATATCGAAGTGGTACTCAGGTAGGTCGATGATGCCCGCTGAATTACAAACGTGTTTGATAGGAATGTGCACTTTTTCAGCTTCTAGAAATGCCACCATTTCTTGAAACCGTGCAACCTGAAGATGTGTCGTGGTTTTATCACACTCATCTGCACATGCGAAATGCGTATAAATGCCCTCAACGACAAGTTGCTCTAACCCGCATGTTTTGAGGGTGGCACCTTTCCCTTTTTCATCCACCTGAAAACCTACGCGACTCATGCCCGTATCGATTTTTAGATGAATCTTGATCTTTACGCCATGCTCTTTTGCGACGCGATTAAATCCTTGCGCTTGATCGTAATCCCATATTGTTTGGATGAGGCTTCCCTCAATTACCTTGTGAGCCAGGTCTTCAGGTGTATACCCCAAGATCAAGATCGGTGTACTTTTAAAGGCAGTACGCAGCTGTATTGCTTCTGAAAGCGTAGCCACAGCAAAATAATCCGCTCCTGAATCCAGCAGCGTTTGTGCGATTTGAACTGCGCCATGTCCATATCCATCTGCTTTAATCACAGCACAAATTTTTGATTGAGCCCTTGTAATTCTTCTAACCTCTCGCATATTATGCGCTAAGTTGGCTAACTGCACTTCAGCCCATACTGGTCTTGTAAGCATACTCTCTCTCCCAAATTTAAAATACTTGCAAAGGTATTATAACGTACTTTTCTCTGCAAGGGCATAGCCAATTGCAATCTTCTTTTCATGAGAGCAACTTAGATGTATGCGCTGTATTCCCATTTGGCTCATCAATATGGCCAACCTACCCAATGGTACTAAAATTGGCTTTCCTAACGCATCGCGCACTATTGATATTTCTTTTAGCGCAAAGCCGCGTATTCCTGTTCCAAGGGCCTTCGCAACAGCTTCTTTCATTGCAAAATGCACGGCCACTGTTTGCGGGGCGTTTTTTCTTTCTACAAAAAAGGCACATTCTTCTTCAGAAAAAAAACGCCCCAAGAATGTAGGGCGTTCCATTGCTTTCCGAACGCGCTCAATGTCAACAATATCAATCCCTATACCAGAGATCATATTTCCTCCACCTCGAAAAATTCGGCAATATGCTGCGATTAGTCATTGAACCACTACAAATAAAAGTACATGCCCTCGAAATACTTAAACAAATCCGACTTGTTTTTCCAGCTAAAAGGTCTGTGGTTAAAATATAGACAGTTTCCAATGTTGTTATATCCCTCTAAGGCCAATTTCGCAGCTCGGAGGGCATTGGGCGTAGGTTGGATGTCGTTGAAGCTCGCACGCCTAGTCGGTGGAAATTGACCATGTTGATACACCACGGCATTTATTGAGTTTGGAAACTTCGAGGATTTGACGCGGTTCACAACCACATTGGCAACAGCCAAGCTTCTAAATAGTGAACCCCCTTGTGACTCGATATGCACCAAGCGCGCCAAGGTTATAACATCTTTTTCGGTATAAGTCATTTTTTCGGGTGCTTTTCCGATATAGGCATCGGGTAATTTCGCACCTTCTCTAATGATTTGAATAGTATGCGCATCTTTGTCGTAAGCTATTTGTGCTTCGAAGAGCGATACAAAGGCGCGTAGTTCTACCAATAAAGTGCCTTCGTTGTAATATGCCTGTGTTTCTAATGGCAAATCGCCACTTTCTGTCTTTTGCTTGTTCACATTAGGACCAAACACATATGTTTGATCTCCTGCATATACCCATGTCACACCTTGTTCTGGATTCCATTCCAAAACGCCGCCAAAGGCTTCTGCAAAAGGCCTAAGAGGCACAAATAAACGCCCCTCTAATTCTTGTACCGCAGTGTCATCTGCATAATAATCATCGTTTAGCTTCACATTTACAGGTAATTCATTCGCGGAAACAAACTGACACACGAGCAGCACGAAAAGAGCGATTAAAACAACTCTCAATTTCATGTATTCCTCCATAGCGCAGCAATCTTCACAGTCATCGAGTATCCCCAAAACACTCGAAAGTCAATTGATGTGAACCAGTTTATCACAAAAAAAAAGCCTTGGCAAACTTAAAAATTTACCAAAGCCTTTAAACCGTTGATAATACAGCGTTCTAAACGTAATGTGTCTTCTCTTCGCGATTGCCAAATTCATGATCAATGCGATACTTTTCCGTCTGTCTCAACTTGAAGAAATCTAACGCCACTTGTGGAAACAACGCATAGCTCAGTACATCTTCTTCTTGTTCGATATACTCCTTGATTTCTTCTCTCAATTTTGGCAATTGGGGTTCAATTGTATCTGCTGGTCGGCATGTGATGGGCACTTCATCGCCGATGATTTTCTTCAGTATTTCTGGGCCAATTGGCAAAGTTGGTTTGCCATACATGCCTCGCGCGTATTCTTTGATTTCTTTTGGAATCATCTTGTAGCGTTCGCCCATTAATACATTTAGAACCGCCTGAGTGCCCACCATTTGACTTGTAGGTGTTACTAACGGTGGAAAGCCTAAATCTTCTCTCACGCGAGGCACTTCCTTTAAGACCTCGTCGTATTTGTCTAACGCATTCTGTTGAGACAACTGAGAAACTAAATTGGAAAGCATGCCTCCTGGTACCTGGTAAACCAATGTATTGATATCGACGCTAAGCATTTTGGGACTCAACAATCCAGAAGCAACATATTTTTCTCTAATCGGCCTAAAGTAGTCTGCAATTTCACTCAGCAGTTCTAAATCTAAACCCGTCTTATAAGGTGACTCATTTAGTGTGGCGACCAAAGATTCTGTTGGTGGCTGTGAAGTGCCCGATGAGAAGGGCGATATTGCCGTATCAATAATATCTGCACCCGCTTCAACAGCTTTCATGTACATCATGCAAGCCAATCCGCTAGTCGCGTGAGAGTGAACCTCTAACGGCACTGAAATTGCACCCTTAATTGACCTTACAAGCTCATCTGCATAGTATGGTGTCAGTAAGCCAGACATATCTTTAATGCAAATAGAATCTGCACCCATTTCTTGCATTTCTTTTGCCAGATTCACATATACTTCTGTGGTATGCGCAGGACTGATTGTATACGAGATTGCAGCTTGCGCATGTGCGCCTTCTCGCTTTGTGGTCTCAAGCGCAACGCGAATATTTCTCGTGTCGTTGAGCGCATCAAAAATGCGTATTATATCGATGCCATTGGCTATAGATCGTTTCACAAACTCAATGACGACATCGTCGGCATAGTTTTTATATCCAAGGAGGTTTTGACCTCTTAACAGCATCTGAAGTTTTGTGTTTTTCACATGCTTTCTTATTGTTCTCAAACGTTGCCATGGATCTTCATTTAAAAATCTCAAGCATGCATCAAATGTAGCTCCACCCCACATTTCGAGGGCATGATATCCCACGCGGTCCATTTTTTCTAATATGGGCTCAATTTCTTTCATCGTCAATCGCGTGGCAATTAAAGACTGATGCGCATCGCGTAGCGCTGTCTCTGTAATTTTTACATTTCGCATAATTCCTCCAAGTCACTGTCAATTCTAGTAAACAGAATATCTCGATAATTAGATTAAATATCAATTCATTAAAATTGTAAATACCCTCAACGCAATACCTAATTAAATATACAAAAAGAGAATTAAATTTAAAAAAGAAAAGAGAAAACGTTTTACCCTTGTTATATGAAAGTTGGTTCCGCTTTTGAGAATAAGGCTAATAGCGTCTGTTTTTTGACATAATTCCCTCTTTTATAAGCGATAAAAAAAGAGTTTTGCAAGATGTTGGTGAGCAGCTTGCAAAACTCGAATGATTGAGGTTATGCGATTACTCCGCGAGTAATTTTTTAAAAGCACTCACCACGTGTTCAGCGGTAAGTCCAAAATGTTGATATAGCATTTCTGCAGGGGCGGATTCACCAAAGTGATCTAGACCAATAATTGTTCCTGAATCTGTGGCAATACGCTCCCAGCCAAGAGTCAATCCCGCTTCGAGTACAACGCGCTTTCTGATGTGTGGCGGCAGTACTAAGTCGCGATAACTTTGATTTTGGCGATAGAAGAGATCTACAGATGGCATACTTACCACATTCACAGAGATATTGTCCATTTCGAGAAGTTTCTGCGCCTCAACAAGTATAGACACTTCACTGCCAGTGCCAACGAGAATACCTTGTGGATGCTTACTTGCCTCTTTTAAGACATAGCCACCATAATGGGCACCTCTGCCTACACCTTCGAGAACCGGAACCGTTTGTCGACTGAGCACTAGTGCCGATGGACCTTCACTGTGCCTGAGCGCCTCTATCCAACATATTGCCGTCTCCTTGGGATCTGCTGGCCTAAAGACCAACAAGTTGGGGATCGCACGCAGCATAAGCAGTTGCTCAATTGGTTGATGGGTTGGACCATCCTCTCCAACGCCAATTGAATCATGGGTAAAAATGTAGATTACAGGGAGTTTCATCAGGGCAGATAGGCGAATAGCAGGCTTCATGTAATCTGCAAAAACCATAAATGTCGCACCGTAAGCCCTTAGACCTCCATGAAGGGCAATGCCATTCATAATTGCACCCATAGCGTGTTCTCTTACACCAAAAAAGATATTGTTGCCTTCTGTTGTGTTCGCCTGAAAATCTCCATATCCTTTGAGATATGTCTTAGTAGAGCCATTTAAGTCACAAGAACCCCCAAAGAAATTGTCGACTATCGAGCCTATGCTATTCATAAAGACACCGCCAGAGTTTCTTGTTGCATCTGGCTTTTGGAACTTACTCCATAGATCGTTGTCTTCAAACACATCTTGGACAATCTCGAACTGATGCCACTTTTGCCACTGAATAGCCAACTGAGGCTCGCTAGTGGCGTAACGCTCGAACAGCTCTTCCCATGCAAAACGCGCCATTTCTCTGCTATCGATAAAACCCTTCAAAACTTCTGTTACCTTCTCAGGTATGCAAAAGCTTTCCTCTTTTGAAAATCCAAAGGCTTCTTTAACTGCCGCCAGTTCATCGAATCCAAGGGGTGAGCCGTGCACGCCAGAGGTACCAGCTTTTTTGGGCGCACCGAATCCGATCACTGTTCGGACCATAATAAGGGATGGGCGATCGATGTCTTGCTTTGCCTTTAATATTGCCGAATCAATTTGAGATACACTATTACCATCTTCTACACGTATCACTTGCCAACCATATGCTTCATAGCGCTTTTCTACATCTTCGGTAAATGCAAGGGCAGTACTGCCATCTATAGTTATCTGATTGTCGTCGTAAAGCACAATCAGTTTGCCCAACTTTAAATGCCCAGCAAGAGAACTTGCCTCAGCACTTACACCTTCCATTAGGCACCCATCACCAGCTATCGCGTAGGTGAAGTGATCGACTATTTTAAACGCTTCCGTATTAAATGCAGCTGCCATTCTCCTTTCTGCCATAGCCATGCCAACTGCCATTGCTATCCCTTGACCCAAAGGTCCTGTTGTGGATTCAACCCCTGGAGTCAAGCCGAACTCTGGATGCCCAGGGGTTTTGGAACCCCACTGTCTAAAGGCTTTAATATCCTCGATGGTCACATCGTACCCAAATAAGTGAAGAAGCGCGTAGTGCAGCATAGATCCATGACCTGCAGAAAGGACGAATCGATCTCGATTTGCCCAGTTAGGATCGGTAGCGCTGCTGTTAAGATGCTTGGCCCATAAGGTATACGCCATCGCAGCCGCTCCCATGGGCATTCCAGGATGTCCTGAGTTCGCCTTTTCTACAGCATCTGCTGCCAGCAATCGAATCGTGTTGATGACATCTTGTTCTAAAACTTGATTGGACATAAAAACCTCCCTATATCTCTTGTCAATTGATTTTTTGGCAATTTCCCTGTTTCATACATACCATAATCAGACAAAACTACGCAGAATTCTTACACGGCGACAATTTTCGTGGGATTTTCCACAATTGTCGGGTACAATACTATTAGATAGGAGGATCTCAACATGGTTTACGATGCAATTCAAGCCTCTTTAGAAGCACACAAAGACCAATTGCGAAAGCTTGACTTTGATGCCTACGTGGCCCACCCCCTAGAGGTGGCCATAATTCTCGCTCAAAACGGCGCTGATGAAGATGTAATCTCTGCAGGAATACTTCACGACACCGTAGAAGATACTGCCATGACGATAGAAGATTTAATTGCGCGCTTTGGTGTACGTATCGCAGAAATTGTAGCGGGTTGTACTGAACCCCCACAGCAGGTAGGATGGCACGACCGTAAGACCTGGGCCATTCAGCACGTCAACCAAACTGCAACTCAAGACATGCGTTTGGTGATATGCGCAGATAAACTCAGCAATATGCGGTCTATCGCTAGAAATTTCAGACTTCACGGCGAAAAAGTCTGGTCGGGTTTTCACGCACCATACGAATGGCAAAAATGGTATTATACCGAAATGCTCGCATCTTTAAGTCCATTGAGCCACTTGGCGATGTTCAAAGAGCTGGAAGCTCTGATAAAAGAGGTCTTTAGCTAATCTTCTTAATTCAATCCTTTAAGTCATCCTTTGCGCGATCCCAGTTACAACCAAAAGCCCCGTATACTACTTTAAAGTAGATAAACGGGGCTTTAATTTGCTATAACAACATCTGAAGTGCATGCGAAGCCTTGGACTGCTGTATTTGCTCAATGTCTTGAGCCTTAAGAATATCTGCAATTACGCGTATACCATAAATTAAGTCTTCAGTTTCTACACTCGCAATTGTCAGTCTAAAGTAAGGTGTATCTGTACGGCTTGCAAAAAAGGCGTCGCCGTTTGCAATCAACACCCCTCTTTGCTTGAGCATTTGATAGAGCGTTTTTCCGGGCATTCCCGATGCAATCTGCAACCAAAAGTGTAATCCACCTGTATTGCCATGCCACACACACAGGCCATGTAAGTACTTTTCAATACCTAGCCGCGCCTCCCTATGCCGTTTTAAAAAGACTTCGTACATCATTCTGCGCTGTTTATCGAGGTCGCCATTTCGAATAAAGCTGTCGAACGCGCGCTGAGTAAGGCCGGAGGTTGTGATATCTGTCGACTGCTTTGCCATATTGACCTGTCGGTTAATAGGTTCAGGCGTAAGCATTACACCCAACCGAAGTCCAGGCATAAGCGCCTTCGAGAAACTTTTAATATAGACCACTAGGTCGTTTTCATCTTCTGATTTCAAGGGTCTTTGTGGTGCATCGAGGTATGCCAGCTCTGAACAATAATCGTCCTCTACAATATAGAGGTGATGTTTTTTTGCAAGGGCTAAGAGTTCATGACGCTTCTCTTTTGAATAAACAACTCCGGTAGGATTTTGATAGTTGGGCATGACATAAATGAGTTTGGGACGATATTGATAAATAAACTCCCGCAATTTCATCATATTGGGTCCATCAGCTTCAAGAGGCAGCTCCAATATTTTAGCGCCACGGGATCGAAATGTGGCGATTGCCCCCGTATATGTTGGTGCCTCGACAATAACTGCATCGCCATATTGTACTAAGGCTTTAGAAATGACATCTAGACCTTGTTGAGCGCCAGATAAAATTTGCAGTGCATCTACATGTGTATCGATGTCATACTGCTGCTTGAGTTCTCGTGTCAATGATTCTCGCAGAGGCAAATACCCCTTTGTATCTTGGTATCCAAAGGCACCACCTTTGTCTCGATCCAACACTTGATTAATAGCCTCTTTAAAAGCATCTACTGGAAATAGGTAGTCTGATGGCGTTGTGCTCGCCATATTCACACCTTGAGAAAGCTCCACCTGACCGGGTAAATCATTATTTAACCATTCAAGTGCGGGTGTAGCAACAGAAGATACTTCTTCTAACTCTCTTTGATTCATAACAAAAGTCCCAGAACCAACTTTTTTATAGATAAACCCATGCTGTTCTAGTAGTTTATAAGCATTCACGATTGTCACGTTATTAACGCCAAGCCGCTGAGCATATAGGCGTATTGGCGGCAACTTCTCGTCGGCCAAAATGTCGCCATGTATAATTCTATCTTTTAAAACCTTGTACAGTTGCACGTAGAGATGCTCTTTTTTAGAAGGATCTAGAACTACACCCTCAAAGTATGTCATCAGTACCTCCAAAAAATAGGAAGGCCCAGAATGCCGTCATCTTTGAATTAGACACCACACCTCTACTAGGTGGGTATTCTGTCCAATGTTTCAACCTTCCGATCAAAGTCGGCATGACATCCACATTGAGAACGCGAGTTCCCAATTCAACATTGGTGGTTCTATTCGTTAGATAACGTACATCCCAGGCTATGATTTTATTATACACCCATCCGCATCTTTTGGATAGTGCCTTAGGTTTCCTTCACATGCCTTACGTTTTTTATCAGGTAATTCACCGTTCCATCGCCATTTCGCTGCACTTCTATAAAGCCATTGTCTCTAAAAAGTTCGAAATCACCACGTATCACAAATCCCGTGTCTGTGCGTAGTGTCTTTGATTTCATTTTTTTATCTACAAACCGCTTGTCCACCTCAAAGCGCTCTTCTAGGTCGAAACCCTCTTTTTCTAACTTCGACTTTAAAGCATGTCTCGCATCGGTGTCGTGGGCGAGGGCCTCTTTTACAACTTTTTCTGGCGCCACTAGCGCGTGACCACGAAGCTGGTCCTCCAAAGAGCGTCTAAGGTCTTGCGCAGTATCGAAGTCTTCTTTTAAGTGCTTCTGCGTCCAGTCCTCTACGACTTTTTTAAAGGAGCGCGTCTTGTCTTTATAATCGTAGGTGCGCTCCGCGTTAAGGAATTCTTTTACAAATCTCCCGCGCTCTTCTTCATCGGTAGCCTTGCGCTTATTTAACACAATGAGGTCATATTCTGCTAAATCGTCGGGCACTATGCCAAAACAGCATTGATTAACCCTTTGCTGCTGACTTGGCAAGGCAATTTCTTGAGCGACCAGGTGAATCTTGAAACCATCTTCGTCAAAGGCGATTTCGTGGGTATATGATTTTTGAAAATCTAGCTTTAAGAGGCCATAACCACTGACATTGCCCGTATGGAATCCCAATACGAGCACGTCACAAGAGGGTTCATTGTGCTTTTTTGTCTGTTCAAAAAGTCGCTTGGCAATATTTACTGAAGTTTCAATCACCTCATGCTGATTGATTAGATTTTCTGCATGTGTGCGCATCACGGTGCCCGGTAGAAATTTGGCTTTAAATGCCGCATCGTCTTGGAGGGCCTTTAACACGTGTTTCACCACAAAATCCACCACTTCTTCTAAGTCTAAATCTAAAAAAGTTGTTGCCAGAAGTGGTTCATCGAGCTGAGTGTCGAGCACGTGAAGCACAGCCCAATCCACCACGATATTTTCAATATGTCTTAAGTCTATCATTCGTCTCTCCTAACTCAAAAAGGCAATCGCTTGGCGAATATCTTCTGGCAGTGGTGCATCGATGGTAACAACGCCGTGTCTTGGCGTCTTAAAGGTCATCTTGCTGGCGTGTAGTGCTTGTCTGCGAATCACAAGTCGCTCAAAGGACCCATATAGTGTATCTCCCACAAGAGGATGGCCAAGATAACTCATGTGCACGCGAATCTGATGTGTCCGACCGGTCATTAGGCGCACGCTTAAGAGCGTTGTGTTTTGCAGTTGCTGCATCACAGTATAGAGCGTCAGCGAGGGCTTGCCATCTTCTCTCACAATGCGCCTCATGCTCTCTTCGGCTTCTCTTTCGATGGGCTGATTTATGGTGCCTTCATTTTTTTGAACTTTGCCGTGAACTAAGGCCGTATACGATTTCTCAACACGATCTGCTTTCATTTCTTCTGAGACCACATGTTGACCGTAGGCATTCTTTGCAAAAATCATAATACCGCTTGTATCTCTGTCGAGTCGATTCACTAGCCGCGGTTTATAATCTTCCCCATTTGCTAAACCATAGTGCCTCAGAGCATTCGAAAGTGTTCCAAAAGGGTGTCCCTGGGTCGGATGAGCCACCAAACCAGGCGCTTTGTTAATCACCACTAGGTCTTCATCCTCATAAAGCACCTCTATGGGGATATCATTTGGAAATATTTGATGGGGCTCCTCTTCAAAAAAGACGCGAATAACATCGCCAAGACGCATTCTCGCACTTACGCTGATGCTGTGTCCATTGACCGTTAAGTGCTCCGAGCCTTTCACCTTTCGAATCATACGCGTCGATATGAGCATTACTTGAAGCAGCACTTCTAGGAGTGTCAGGCCTTGATTCTCTTCTGTTACTTTGTAGATCAAGGTTCTATAGTCGCCATTAAGTATGTGCAAATTAGCCTCCTGCACAGCAAAAACTATGCTTTTTTGAATGGAAAAGGGTTTTGGCATCAGCCAAAACCCAGCTTATACTTCTCATTGAATTGTATCACACCGCAAACTTAAGTGCCAATGTGGATTGCGTGGGTTCTTCTTTGATCATGATATAGTGGTCAAAATTTTCTTCTAGAAATTCAGAAATCGCCTTAATGTCGGTAATCCGTCGTCCAAAATCTAAGATATCTACTTTTACTTCTTCCCAACCCATGCGCTTGAGACTATAAATGGCATCTTCAGACAGCAGCTCTTTTGGCACTGAACCGAAGATATTTCCCCGCATCACGTTGTGATCTGTCCAGAAGTTGTTATGTTGAGCAATGGCGCCCGCTGCAGTGAGTTGCTCATGACGCTCTCTAGAAAAACGCTCTAAGTAATCGCCCTCGTAAGGATTCAAGACTGCAATTGGTTTATATAAAAAAGGTATTGTATTAATGGCCTTAAAGTAAACGCCGGTTTGCTTTTCTTGTACACTAAGCATATCGCTTTCGAGTTGGTCGAGTAAATCGCGCATGACGCGACTTGCGTTGCGTACACCTTCACTTTGATTCGCAGACAAAGCGTATTCCAATTCAAGCACATAGTGCTTTAATGCGACAATTTGTTCTTTCATTGTCTGCTCCTCCTGTGCATGGTATTGATTCCTTTTGTATTATAACAAATAATTAAAGAGTTCACTATAATATTTGTAAAAAAAATCATATATATGGTATAAAAAAAATCACCTCTATACAAGATAGAGGTGACACCATT
>CALFXQ010000365.1 GCA_937958285.1 uncultured Fusibacter sp.
AGTGTACCGATAAGTCCGCAAAGATCGGCGACGCCTTTTTGGGTTCCATCGACACAAAAGCGCCACAGTGTCTACCTAATAAAGAATAATCTAATACCGTGCAAGTACCTCGTTATATAAAAATCACCGTCGGCCAGTTTGCCAGCGGTGATTTTTTTAATTATAGACTTGTACTAAATACCTCTCCTAGACAGGGTTTGTGGATTAAAAAACCTTGTCCCTCGTCGCATTGACATGCCTTTAAAATACTCAGCTGTGCCTCTGTTTCAATGCCCTCTGCCACGATGGCGATGTCCAATGCCTTGAGCATAGCTACAATACTTCTAAATAAGCGTTCAGACTTAGCATTTGTATCGATATATCGAATGAGACTGCGATCAATTTTTACAGTGTCGATGGGCAATTCCACAATACAGCTTAAGGATGAATACCCCGAGCCAAAGTCGTCGAGTGACACACCGAAGCCCTTTGCCTTTAATTGAAAAAGTTGCTGAATTGCCGAGGGATGATTTTCGATAAATGTGCGTTCGATAATTTCAATTTCGATATTCTTTGAAGCGATATGGTATTCTACACAACACGCCTCTAGTAATTTGACGAGATCTTGTTGTGCCAGTTGATAGGGCGAAACGTTAAAACTCACTTTAAAATGTGGATCTATTTGATGAATGATAGGGGCAATTGACTTTAGTGTTTTATGCACCATGCTCTCGGAAAAGAGAAGAATAAGATCGTTATTTTCGATGAGACCAATAAACTCATAGGGTCCAATAATCCTACCATCTGCCTTTATCCAACGGGCGAGCATTTCAGCACCTGTAATGCGACCAGTCTGCACATCCCATTTTGCTTGTAGATAGGGATGAAATTCATTTCTTCGGAGGGCTTCTGCCACGTCTTTAACCTGAAGAATGCCTTCGGTTGTGTAGGCCGTTTCGTCTTTTACGGTGTTGTGAAGCACCTTTAACTCTTCTACTAGATGATGGTTATCTCGGTACAGCTGATGCAATCCATTTAACTTATCGATAAAAGTAATGTCGATTTGCTCGTTCGTGCTGCGTTCTTTAATGATGGATGCGTTGATATGACTTTGTAAAAATAGGTTAAGTACTTCGTTGGCGCGCTTATAATCACCTTTAGCCATATAGTAATCCGAAATCAGCTTGATGGTATTGTGCAAGTAGACCATAAATTCATGTGTTTCAGCAATTTCCAGTGCTCTTCCTATGTAGGATTCGCCAATGTTTTCATGGCCGAGTTTTAAGTGATTTCTTCCTGCATTCATAATGAGCACACAATAATTGAGATATGATGCACGATCCTCACACCGGTCGTAATAGGATTCAGCATAGCGATACGCATTTAAGCACTCGAACAAATCACCCTGTCTTTCGTGCATGAGACCATATTGCATATAAATATCGCCTATTAGTGTAACCGAGATAATCTGTGGCACCATCTGTATGGCATTTTTCGCATAGCGAAGGGCCTGTTCTCGGTTGCCCAGCACATCGAAAATGGTACTTAAGTAGAGCAAGACCCTTGCCACAAGTTCTGTGTCGTCTAGTTGAATGGCATAATCGTAGGCCTTAATAAAGTGGGTTAATCCCTTGGTATGAGAAAAAACACTTCTCGACTGAATGCCCTTTGCAACCTCGTAGAAATAGCCGCATGCAATTGTCTCAGGAAAATCGCGATGGGCGCAGACAACTTGGTCGATTTTCTCGAAAATCGCACTGGTGTCTTGGGCCGTCGCCGCAAACAAAAGACATAGCAATTGCTGCACACTTGCCTCGTTTAAATGTTTATCTAGTTCTATTGAATGGGCCTTAAGATAGGCTTTTGGATTTTTTCGTACAGTTTCGATGCATGCTTTTAATTGCTCTAATTGCATCCTTACCTCCTGATTATTGCTTAGTATGCCAATTAAGTATTACCCGAATACTATGGGCTTATGCAATATTAAAGCAATTCCCTTAAAAAAGTGTCCATCATTTTGCACCTATGGTGAAGACCGCTCGAAATGTCCTGTTCAAGCCATTATTTTCTGATAAAATTAGTAGTGACCGGTCATACTTTAGGAGTCTAGTAAATGAATGTTATCTATCTTCAAAGATGCGTCGATTATATTGAAGAACACCTCGACGAATCCCTAAATCTGAATCGCATCAGTAGTTCAGTTGGTTTTTCTAAGTATTATCTCAATACGCTGTTTGGCATCTATACAGGCACCTCTTTGATGTCTTATGTCCGTAGACGCCGGCTTTACTACGGTCTAAAATTGGTCCACGAGGGGATTTCTCATGCCGAGGTGGCAAGCAAGCTCGGATATAGCTGCGAGCGTGCGTTTTCTAGAGCCGTTCTCAATCAATACGGACATCCTCCCAGTTACTTTAAAAAGCACCTCGTATCCCCTACAAGTCGCATGTATGTTCACGATTTGCAGTTGGATCTCAAGGAGAATTTATTAGATGTCCCTGTTTTACCTTCACAAAAAACAATCCATTCTGTGCTTATAAAAAAAGGAGTTGATGCAATGAAATCTTATCTAAGTGATATCAGTTATGTTAAACTGCCCACCATGACTGTTGTCTGCGGTACCGCCTTTGGCAGTGAGCCCGAATCCCAAATTATAGACCTAATGCACCAGTTCAAAGATAAATATCAGTTAACATGCGACCGTGCCTTTGGCTTTGATGTTCCTGTGGAAGGCGATTCAGATGCGATGGATTTTAGAGGTTATGCCTATTGGCTGGCTATAAAAGATCCAAGTGCGCAAGTCTTGCCCGACTTCCCCATCGATTTTAACGGCACACAGTTAACAATAAAGACAATACCAGGCTTTAGGTATGCAAGTCTCACGATTGCCGACCCCTTTAGTGCACCTTTTGAGAGAATCCCTGGTGGGTGGCGGGCCTTGGCTAGTATGGTTGAATCACGTGAGATGCACCTAAGTCCCCTTTCGATGCCTACACATATTCAGTGTCTTGAGGAAGTCATTGAAAGCGAACACGGACAAACAGTTATGAAAATTTATATTCCCATCGACGATTTATAGAAGCGCTGATTTATGTAATTTGTGTCAATTTTAAGGCGTTATACACATGTCCATTTGCTTCAACCTGACCGACAAAGCTAAAACCTAGACGCGCATATAATCTTTGTGCCTCTGGGTTTTCTTTATCTGCGAGTAGGGAAATCGCGCAAAATCCCTCGGAAAAACCACGTTTGCAAAGTGCTTGCACAAGTTTTGTGCCTAGACGCAAACCCTGCCAACTGTTATTTACTGCTACATGGTCTATATAGAAGGTATCTTCTAGGGACTCCCGCTCCTTAAGTAGGCGATCTTTCACCTCAGACCTGATGGGCCATCCCCTTTGCTCAGATAAGTTGATCGTCGCTTGAGTAAGAGCACTTTCAAGAGATGCGTCGTAGGCCGAACCTACTGCAACCACTTGGCTATATGGCCCAGTTTTCTCTACAACATAGGCATACCGATAACTAAATCGCGTGAATTCCGACTCAATGCAGGATTCAAGTCGTTTAATAGCCTCATCGGCAGAATGAGAGCCCGTAAAGAATAGAGCCAAATCGCCTATTGCATCATAGATAAGTGGCGCAATTTCATGAGCATCATTCCCAGTGGCCGATCGTATAATAAATGAGGCTTCACATTCACCCATTGTGATGTTTTTCTCTTTGATCATAATTTTCTCTTTCCTCCCCTCCCAGTGAGTAGTACAATAAAGGTAGCTGATTAACAGCTCAAATTGCTAAATGCAGAATTTGAAAACATCTATATCTTAACTCTAGGGAGGACTACGCATATGATTAAACTCCACATTGGACAACCCGGCTGCGGCAAGACAAAAACCCTGATTGAGCGCGCCAACAACGCTTTAAAGAGCGCCAAAGGTAATGTGGTCTTTCTAGATGAATCCGACGAAGGCATTCTCGAACTCCATCACGACATTCGCTATATCAATATTTCTAACTTCCCAATTGATTCTTCACAAGAGCTTGTCGCATTTTTGTACGGCTTAATTAGCAGCAATAGCGATATAGAACTTATGTACTTAGATGGACTGCTCAATGTCTATATCATGACAGATGACGAAATCTGCCAATGGCTCAACCAAATTGAACGGCTATCTAAGAATCACCAAGTGGCCTTCGAAATCAGCGTAAGTCGAAACGGTGAAATTCCAGAGTGCTTTCAAGCATACCTCTAATCTCAAAATACAATTAGACCTCTAATGAGCGCTTTCAAAGCGCTCATTGCTTTGTAAATAGCCCATCCGCCTTTTACAGCTCTATTCACTTT
>CALFXQ010000366.1 GCA_937958285.1 uncultured Fusibacter sp.
GCTTCTTATATTTACACGGTTAGGTAGTATGCTTATTCTTATTCCAATATTTGGCGCGAGTAATGTACCCAATCAAATTAAAGTTATATTTACAGGTATCTTTTCTTTAATCATCCTGCTAACTGGACAATATACATTGGGGATTGAACTCGATCAGTTTGACACATTGGCATTGGGAATTATTTTTGAAATCATAAATGGGTTATTGCTGGGATTTGTTGTAGTACTCATTATGAATGCAATTTATATTGCGGGACATTTGATTGATATGGATATGGGATTTGCCATGGTAAACGTAATAAGTGCTCAAGATGACTCGGAAATCCCGATTACAGCAAATCTTTACTATTTAATGATGATGATTCTATTTGTTGTTACGAATGCTCATCACCGGATTATCGAGGCATTTATAAGATCCTTAAATATTGTGCCAATTGGTGTATTAAGATTTAGTCCGATTCATGTAAATAGTTTTGTAGACATTATAAAAGAGACATTTGTCATTGGATTCCAGTTAGCACTGCCGATAATTTTGACAATTATGCTCGCAAATTTAGTCTTGGGAATGCTTTCAAAAGCAATGCCTGGTATGAATGTATTTGAGTTTGGTATGCCGTTTAAGATTTTAATCGGCCTTGGTGTATTGACAGTGATTTTTCCAGTTACCGTTAAGATGCTGGGGTGGATGTTAGAACGGATGTTGATGTACTTGGAGCAAATATTGCTTTTCATGAGGTAGCAAATGCCTAAAATGCGTTTTAATCTTCAGTTTTTTCAGGGTGAGAAGACAGAACAAGCAACACCCAAAAAGAGAAAAGAAGCAAGAGAGAAAGGGCAAGTTGTTCAATCAAAAGATATAAACTCATCTATTGTCTTAATTGCTGTTTTTATGACGATGAATGTCGGCAAGAAATACTTTTCAGAAGAGTTAAAAGGTGCTTTTGACGCCACCTTTTCGTATTTTGAGAACACTCCAATTGAGTTGACACAAAGCGACTTAATGACACTTAGTGCTTCTATGATTTGGATTTTCTTTAAACTTACGATTCCATTATTGCTTGTTGCAATGCTCACCGGTACTATGCTCTCATATATGCAGGTGGGCTTTCTATTTACCGTCGAACCACTTCAGTTTAAACTGAGCAAAATTAACCCTTTAAGTGGTTTAAAACGCATGTTTTCAACAAAGTCATTAGTGGAGCTTGTAAAATCAATATTTAAGGCATTAGGTATTTTATTGGTGTCGTATCTGTATGTAGTAAATCGTCAAATTGTTCTCATGGAATCGATGACTTACGAATTACCCCAGGGGATTGCGGCCCTTTGGGATACTGCAATGGGGGTCATTGTTCGCACTGCGATTTTCTTGTTCATAGTGTCTGTGTTTGATTATGCATACAAAAAATGGGAGAACGACAAAGAACTTCGCATGTCAAAACAAGAGATTAAAGACGAGTATAAGCAAATGGAAGGCGATCCACTCATTAAATCAAAGATTAAAGAAAAGCAACGCCAAATGGCAATGAGTCGCATGATGCAAGAGGTTCCAAAAGCTGATGTCATTATTACAAATCCTTCACACTATGCGGTAGCTTTATTGTATAATAAAAATGAATCAGTCGCTCCGAAAATTGTCGCAAAAGGTAGAGATTTAATAGCACAAAACATAAAAAAAATCGCATCAGAAAACGATGTGCCTATAGTAGAAAATAAACCACTTGCGAGGGCCCTCTATGCTGCAGTCGAAATAGGGGATTATATTCCACAAGAAATGTTTGAAGCCGTTGCAGACGTTTTAGCGTATGTTTACCAATTAAAAGGCCGGAGGATAGAATGAGAATAACTGAAATACTTGTTCCAATTCTCATCATTGGTATTGTATTGTTAATTATTATTCCAATGCCCCCTTTGGCGGTGGATTTTTTGCTGAGTCTTAACATTTCAATTTCTCTAATGATTTTATTGATATCTATGTTTAATCAAGAACCCTTGCAGTTCTCCATCTTCCCTTCATTACTACTAGTAACTACTGTGTTTCGGTTAGGGTTAAATATTTCTACAACGCGTCTTATCTTAACTCGTGGCGATGCCGGTGATGTTGTCGCTGCATTTGGAGAATTTGTCATTCAAGGTGATCCTATTGTAGGTTTCATAATTTTTGCGATTATAGTAATTGTTCAGTTTTTGGTTATAACAAAAGGTTCAGAACGCGTATCCGAAGTTGCTGCACGATTTACGCTAGATGCTATGCCTGGCAAGCAAATGGCCATTGATGCAGACTTAAATTCTGGAATCATTACTGAGACTGATGCCCGAATCAGAAGACTCAAAGTACAACGTGAATCAGACTTTTATGGCGCAATGGATGGTGCGAGTAAGTTTGTTAAGGGTGATGCAGTTGCCGGAATCATAATCACTATCATTAATATTTTGGCTGGTTTTATCATTGGTGCACTCCGCCTTAACCTTACACTCCTTGAGTCACTTGAGCGGTTCACCTTATTGACTGTTGGTGATGGTTTAGTGAGCCAGATTCCGGCACTTATGATTTCCGTAGGTACGGGTATCGTCGTAACGCGGGCGGCATCAGAGTCGAGTTTGGCGAATGATCTTTTAAAACAGCTGTTCAGTGCACCTGTTGTAATGTATCTCGTCTCCGGTGTACTTGTGTCATTAGCATTGACGCCACTTCCAAAACTACCATTGCTTTTCCTTGCTTTGATGTTCTTTTACTTTGCACAAAACGTTTCAAGCAAAGACAAAAAAGCCAGTGAAACAACTGAAAGTGAAGACTTGACAAGTGCTTCTGAAACAGAAGATATTAGACGTCCAGAAAATATAATTCCTTTACTTCAAGTAGATCCGATAGAGCTAGAGTTTGGTTATGGAATTATTCCACTTGCAGATCCTAACCAAGGCGGTGATTTGTTTGATCGGTTAGTCATGATTAGACGTCAAATAGCTCTCGAATTTGGTATTATTGTTCCTATGATTCGCCTTAGGGACAACATTCAACTTGAGCCCAATCAGTATAATGTAAAAATAAAAGGGGCAAGTGTTGCCTCTGGTGCAATCGTTTTTGACCATTTTTTAGCGATGAGCCCTGGCAACGTAGAAGGGGAAATTGACGGAATCAATACAGTAGAACCTGCATTTGGATTGCCAGCTAAATGGATACGCTCAGATGAAAGAGAGCGTGCAGAAATCTTAGGTTACACCGTTGTAGATCCTTCATCAATTATATCTACACATTTAACAGAAATCATCAAGCGACATGCACATGAACTTATTACAAGGCAAGATGTCAAACAGCTAATAGACAACGTAAGAGAGAATCATGAAACACTAGTTATGGAACTTATACCGGCTCAGTTGTCTATTGGAGATGTTCAAAAGGTACTGTCAAACCTTCTAAGGGAATTTGTCTCAATTAGGGATTTGGTGAGCATTCTTGAAACCTTAGCAGATTATGCGAGGGTAACAAGAGACACAAATGTGTTGACCGAATATGTTAGACAGTACTTAAAGCGTCAGATTAGTGCTATGTATATGCCGAGTAAAAGAGCAAAAGTGGTTACTCTAGATCAAAATGTAGAAGAAGTCTTAATGGGCTCTATTAAACATGGTGAAAACGGTACTTACTTATCTTTGGATCCTAGAACGAGTAGCGGAATAATCAATAGTTTAGCTGCACAATTGCAGAACTTGCTGACCATGGGGGAACAACCAATTGTAGTTACAGCACCTATTGTAAGATTTTACTTTAAACAAATGACAGAAGCTACAATCCCAGATCTCATTGTGCTATCGTATAATGAGATAGAGGGTGATATAGATTTACAATCGGTCGGGATGGTGAGTATCGCGTGAATGTGAAAAGATATTTAGCAAAAGATGAACAAGAAGCTATGCAAAAAATTCGCTACGAATTAGGTAGAGATGCAGTTATATTGCATACGAGAAAAATCAGACAAAAAGGTATCAAAGGATGGTTTGCAAAGCCTTTAGTCGAGGTAGTCGCAGCTATTGATACTTCAGAAAGGCAAATGAGCAGTAAAAGCTCAAATAAAGGTGCAAATGTCCAGTATCAGGCGAATCATGTTTCTGCTCATAGTGATTATCTCAGAGAAGCAACTCAAGCGCTGTTAATGGAACGAGCAAAAGAGTTGGAAAAGTCTAGAGAGCTAGAGCAAGACAAAGCAAAGCCCAACATTGTCGATGATATTGAAAAAGTAAATTTTCAGTCTGAATTAGAAGTGATAAAGCGCCAAATTTCTGCTCTTGCCGAGATGATGAAAACCTTTTCAAATGCAAATCTCGTAAAGGAAGTTGATCCTACCGAAACTCCTGAGAGCACAATTAGCAACCAAATCAATGGATACAATTCGCTTACTAACGAAAGTGATTTACTAGCAAAGAATGAGACTACTGTCGAGCAAAAGCAAATACAAGATCTTAAAGCACAATTGTTTAAACAACGCATTAGTGAAAATGGTATAGAAAAAATTCTAGCGATAGTTAAAAGACAAGCGATGACTGAGCAAACAAGCCAAGGTTTTTTGAATGTTACAAAAACCGTCATTAGAGAATTAATAGGTATGCCATATAGAATTGAGAGAAAAGATGTTGGCCCACAGGTGTACTTTTTTGTTGGCCCTACAGGTGTCGGTAAAACCACAACACTTGCAAAAATCGCAGCAAAGCTATCATTAATCGAAGGAAAAAAGATTGGCCTTATTACATCAGACACCTATAGGATATCTGCTGTTGATCAGCTCAAGACTTATAGTGAAATCTTAAATGTGCCTTTAGAGGTCATTTACGAAGCAGATGAAATTGATAGTGTGCTCAATAAGTACAGTGACAAAGATTTTGTTCTTGTAGATACTGCAGGAAGAAATCACAAGAGTCCCGAGCTAAAGGCAGATTTGAGTGAATTGCTAAAACATACTTCAGGTGCTGAAGTATTCTTGGTCATTAGCCTCACGACGAGTCCTGATGATATCGAAAGTATAATTGCTTCTTACGATTTTATTGAAAAGTACGAGCTCATCTTAACAAAACTCGACGAAGCAGCTTCGTATGGGTCAATTTTTAATACTAAATTATCTACAAATCAACCTATAGCATTTATCACAAACGGACAAAGTGTTCCAGATGATATTATTATTGCAGATCCCGAAAAGATTGCTGCATTATTATTAGGTGATTGAAATGAAAGATCAAGCGACGCGACTACGCGAATTGATGTTAGCGACAAAAGGTAAAAAAAACAATGACCAAAGCATTGTGCAACCTCATTCAGATGCAAGGGTCATAGCTATTTCGAGTGGAAAAGGCGGCGTTGGCAAAACCAATATCACGGTGAACTTGGGCCTTTCACTTGCAAAAGGTGGTAAGAAGGTTGTAATTATAGATGCAGATCTTGGCCTCTCAAACGTAGATGTGGTTTTGGGAATCGTTCCGAAATTCAACTTGTTCCATTTAATTCATCATCAGAAAACACTTGAAGAGATAATGGTTGAAGGTCCCTATGGCTTACGCGTCATCTCTGGTGGCTCAGGAGTCATGGATCTTGTGAACTTGTCAGAAGATGATTTACTAAGACTTTTGCTTACTTTTGAGTCATTAAATGCATTTGCTGATTATATTTTAATCGATACTGGCGCGGGTATTAACAAGTCAGTACTCTCTTTTATTGATGCAGCAAACGAAGTAATCATGATTATTTCGCCAGATCCAACGAGTATCACTGATGCATATGCTGTAATAAAGAATATAGGTAACAGTGAGAAGCTAATACGAGTGATTATAAATAAGGCTGAGTCTCATAAAGAAGGTTATGATGTGTTTCATAAGATAAACAGTGCCACTAAGCGCTTTTTAAATGTGGAACTTGAAAGCCTTGGAATGCTCCTAGAAGATCCAAATGTAAAACGCGCAGTAAAGACTCAAAAGCCATTTATTATTCACTACCCTCATTCTATTGCCTCTAAAGGAATCGATTTGATTGCCTATAATCTTTTGAATAACTCAAGTTATGTTAAGGAGATGAGTCAATTTAATGTTTTTATGCAAAAATTATTGAGTTCCATTCAGTAGTTTAGCATGTAATTATGGAGGGTTCATGTCAGATGATTTCGTTCAGTTACTAGTACCTGGAGAGTCTTTATTAATTCAAGTACCACTAGAGCAATCTAAGGAACTCGTGAAAACTGAAATACTTGAGGTTTTCAGTAGTCATAAATTTATCGTTTCTTGCCCAATTGTGAATGGTAGATTATTTTTAGCATCTCCTGGTGAGCGGTATCAAATGATTCATATCAATTCTGAAAGTGGTGTTTTTGCATTTATTGGACTTATTGTAAGTCGAGATAAATCTGATTCAATAACGAGACTCCACATTTTGAGAGTTAGCGATGTAAAAAAAGAGCAAAGAAGAGAATTTTTTAGATTATCGCTAGTTGAACAGGGCAGTTTAATGATTTCATGTGGAGAAGGTGAAGAAGTCTTTATTCACAATGGAGAGAAAATCACTAAGATTGTGCCCCTTTTTCAATATTTGGACGTTCTTGTTAAAGATATAAGCGCGGGTGGTGTAAGAGTAATTTCGAAGCTGCCCTATGAGATTGGTTTCAAACTTGCCGTTCAGTTTGAATTAGAGCATACTAAGTATAAAATTGAAGGTGAAATTGTTCGATGTTTTCTAATAGATGATGTGGTTAAACGGTATGATTTGGGTATAAAGTTTATAAATATTGAGAAACACCTTCAACATAAGCTTGTAGGGGTTATCTTTGAAAAACAGCGCAAACTTCTAAAAAAAGGACTGGGCTCATGAAAAAGGTTAGAGTATTGGTGGTAGACGACTCCGCTTTTATGCGTAAGGTGCTAACAGACATTATTAGCGCTGAGGTGCACATGGAGGTCGCAGGCACAGCAAAGAACGGGAAAGAAGCGCTTCAATTGATAAAAGATTTAAAACCCGATGTTGTTACAATGGATATTGAAATGCCCGTAATGGATGGCCTTTCTGCACTAGAAGTTGCTATGAAAGAATCTCCTGTTCCCATTGTCATGTTGTCGAGTCTTACGAAAGAGGGTGCAGATGCGACATTCAAGGCCCTCGAACTTGGTGCCGTAGATTTTATTGCAAAGCCCTCCAGTGTGTTCAAAGTGAGCACAGAGGATGTAAAAAAAGAGTTAATTGAAAAAATAAATATGGCATCGAGGCTGAGCATTCCTAGTCGCAGAGCGGTGCAAATCACAAAACCAGCAAGGCAACAAGTGCGTTACACGGGTAACAGTACACTAAAGAAGATTATTGCGATTGGAACCTCAACAGGAGGGCCAAAAGCATTGCAATCAGTGATACCATCGCTACCTAAAAACTTAGATGCTCCTGTGCTTATAGTGCAACATATGCCGCCTGGCTTTACTAAATCGCTGGCAGATCGTTTAAATAATTTAAGTGAACTGACTGTTAAGGAGGCTGAAAACGGAGATATCTTGCAACCTGGATGGTGTTATATTGCTCCAGGAGATAGACATTTAAGGGTTACAAAAGAAGGAAATCAGTATAGAATAGTATTAGGTAATGACTCACCCGTAACAGGTCATAAGCCCTCATGCGATGCAATGTTTGATTCTCTTGCCCAATTGAATCTAAACAACATTATCGCAGTGATTATGACAGGTATGGGGGCAGACGGAGCAAAGGGTTTAGTAAACGTTAGACAAAATCGCAACGTTGTGATTGCGCAGGACGAGGAGAGTTGTGTCGTATTTGGGATGCCAAAGTCTGCTATTAAATTAAATGCAGTAGATAAAGTGGTTCCATTAGATGCGATTACTGACGAAATTCTAAAGGCTATGGAGGTATAGGCAATATGGATATGAGTCAATACATGGAGATATTCATTGAGGAGTCAAAAGAGCATTTGCAGCATATGAATGAAATTCTACTCGAACTAGAAAACAATTTTGAAGATTCAAACTTGCTCAATGAGATTTTTAGGATAGCGCATACAATCAAAGGTATGTCTGGAACAATGGGATATAACAAAGTTGCTAGCCTAACGCATGAAATGGAAAATGTATTGCATATCTGTAGAAGTAATGAAATGTCTGTAAATGGAACGATTATTGACATTTTATTTGAATGCTTTGATGGTCTTGAGGCATATATTAATAATCTAATTCAAACTAACGAAGAAGGCGATTTAGATACAACAGACTTAGTGAATCGGTTGAAATTTATCGCTAAGCATAAATCTACTTCTGGTCTTGGTATCGAGCAAAATAATGAGGTTGTAGACACTTCAGTAAAAGTTGATACCCAAGAAGAGAAATCTGATGTGTTTCATTTAAGTATGAATGACATTTCGCACAATATGGTAGAGCAAGCAACCAGTACTGGACACAACGCAATTAAAATTAAGGTCGTTTTAAGTGAAAGTTGCATGTTAAAAGCCGCACGTTCATTTATTGTCTTTAATACTTTAGAGCAATTTGGTGAAGTGTTGAAATCTTATCCAAGTGCAGAAGATATTGAAGATGAAAATTTTGATCAATCTTTTGAAGTGCTCTACATGACTAAGATTTCAGGCGATATGGTTGTTAAGGAACTCATGAACATATCCGAAGTAGAAAAAGTGATTGTAGAAGATGTTAATCTCTTGTCACTGTCAGTTGAAAAGAATTTAATCGAACAGCAGATAGCGACCTCAAATGTAACCTCTAATGCGATTAAAGAAGCAAAGGAAGACTACAATCCAGAGCCGAAGTCTCCTCAATCTGCAACTCTGCAAAATACCAAAAAGGATCAAGACACAGAAAAAGGCAAGACAAGTAAAACTGTTCGCGTTGATATTGACCGTCTAGATAACCTCATGAATCTTGTTAGTGAATTAATTATTATTAAAACACGTCTCGATGATTTAGGTTCACATCAAAATCGACAGAATATGGGTGAAGCGGTCGAATACTTGGAGCGTATAACTACAAGTCTTCACGATGCGGTTATGA
>CALFXQ010000367.1 GCA_937958285.1 uncultured Fusibacter sp.
AAATGGTTTTAAGAGTTGCCGACGAAGTTGAACGCTATATCATTGAACTGGGCGACGAGGGTAGGCTTATTGAGATGCAGCTCGATGAGCTGGTCATTAATGTGGAAAAAGATCTAAAGAGTATGATTAAAGACTATATGCTCGATTATTCGGATCAAAAGGTTTTAGAGGCGCTCAAGCAGTTGGCGCTGTTGCCCGACGATGCACTAATCGTCGAAGCCTCTGTGGCACAGGTTATAGGTTATAACACAGAGGCCATTGCGCTAGATATTCAAGTTTATTCAAGGGGTTATCGCATTTTGTCTAAGATTCCAAGAATGCCATTAACGGTAACCAAGAAGCTTATGGAGCACTTTGAAGATCTTCAGGGAATTATCAGTGCAAGCACCGATGCCCTAGAAGAAGTTGAGGGTATTGGCGAAGTGCGTGCCCACAATATTGTGTCTGGTCTAAGGCGTTATACAGAACAGGTTTATCACAATAGTCCTATTGGCAGCAGCACATAAGTGTGAAAACGTTTTTTTCAATATTTTTATGCATTTAAGCGTTGACCAAATCGTGGGTGTAAGGTATAATTTAAAGTTTGTTTGACGGTTGTGTTTTTAAAAGGTATAATGGAGGTGGAAGGAGGCGTATAATGTTCAATATCGGTGACAAAGTCGTCTATCCAATGCATGGTGCAGGCATTATTGAAGGGATTGAAGAAAAAGAGTATCTTGGAAGGTCCCAGCGCTACTACATCCTCAGACTTCCAATCAAAGAAATGAAAGTCATGCTACCTACTGATAATGTTAAGCAACTAGGCCTCAGAGACATTGTCGAAAACACAATCATACCAGAAGTACTCACCGTTCTCGCGGCAAAGCAGTCTGAAATGTCCAGTAACTGGAACAGACGCTATCGCGAAAATATGGAAAAAGTGAAAACTGGCGACATACACGATGTCGCAGCAGTTGTCAGAGATTTGCAGTTAATGGATAGAACGCGCGGATTATCTACGGGTGAACGCAAAATGCTATCTAATAGCAAACAAATACTAGTGAGCGAACTTGCTTTAGTGCAAGATTTAGGGCGCCAAGAGGTTGAACTTCTAATCGATAGCGCAATTCTCGGGCATAGTCATCAATAGGTATCCTTCGAGGTGCCTATTTTTTTTAAGGTAAATGTAATATTAGACTGGGTTCACTTTTGGTATTATTAGAGGGATAGGCTTTAATTGATTTAGAGATAGAAAACTAACTTAAGGAGGTATTGGGCATGTTGAGAAATCTCGCCAGGGCATTCTTCACCGTGGTTGGCGTATCAGCCGGTTACGGATTTGGCTTGCTCTTAGAGAATCTGAACGTCATTCAAGGAATTCTCGGAATGCAAAGCTTGGATTTGATCACCATCATTGTAGTCAACGTTTCACTCGCAATTATATTTGGTATTTTATTTTTTTTGGCTTCATCTTGGGTGGTGTCCCGTTTTGTACGTTTTGCCGAGCAAACCGAAAGAGAATTGGCGACTGTGCCATTCAATCACATGATTGCAGGCGCGGTGGGGCTCATTGTGGGTCTAACCATCGCGTATCTACTCACGCCGTTAATTCGCAATATTCTAGGGCTTAATGTGCTCTATACAATTGCATCGGTGATCTTGTATTCCCTACTGGGATATCTGGGTGTGAGACTGGGCACGCGCTATTTGTCGGACCCTAGTCGACTCAGCGAATACATCAAGGTTCAAAATACTAAGTCATCGGCTTCAAAACCTTCATCCACGGCAATGCCAAAAATTCTCGATACCAGTGTGATTATTGATGGCCGCATCGCAGATATTTGTACAACGGGATTTATCGAAGGCCAGTTGATTGTCGCCGAGTTTGTACTCGAAGAGCTAAGGCATATTGCAGACAGTTCTGATGCACTAAAGAGAACCCGTGGCCGCAGAGGCTTAGATGTGCTTAATGCCATTCAAAAGGAAAATCGAGTGGTTGTAACTGTTACCAGTGAAGATTTCGACGATGTACAAGAGGTGGATATTAAACTATTAAAACTGGCGCAAAAGCACAATGGCGCGGTGGTGACAAACGATTTCAACCTCAATAAAGTAGCGGAGCTTCAAGGGGTAAAGGTGCTCAATATCAACGACCTAGCCAATGCGGTTAAACCGGTTGTGCTGCCTGGAGAAGAGATGCAAGTGCAGGTGGTCAAAGAAGGCAAAGAAAATCGTCAGGGTGTTGCCTACTTAGACGATGGCACAATGATTGTAGTAGAAGAAGGCAAACGGTTAATAGGCGAAGATATTCCGGTGGTAGTTACAAGTGTCTTGCAAACATCTGCAGGACGCATGATTTTTGCCAAACCGAAGGGAAAACTCTAATGTTGGCCATGAAAGGGCATGCACTAATTGTTTTGGCCGGCGGCAGTGGCGCACGAATGGGTGCGGGGATCAACAAGCAACTACTCACTTTGGGTGGCTCTACCATCACAGAAATTGCATTGAAGCAATTGCTCTCAAAAGGGCATTGGGAACAAGTCGTCTTGGTGGCAGCTAAAAAAGATTGGGATGCCATTTCTGGTGTAGCGCATAAGGTCTCTATAGAATGTGGTGTGGCAATCGATCAAGTGGCTGGGGGCACTGAGCGCCAGTTTTCTGTTGCCAACGGTATTGGGGCTTTAAAGCCAGAAATTCACACGGTCTGGATTCACGATGGGGCAAGACCCTTTGTGGAATCCGATTTAATCGCCCGATTGGCCCTGGCAATAGACAAAGAGAATGCGGTAATTCCCGCTTTACCATCAAAGGATACCCTTAAACGCGTGGTTGCTGAAGTCGTACAAAGCACGCTTAAAAGAAGCGAAATCTTTCGCATTCAGACCCCACAGTGTTTTAAGAGAGACCTTTTAGAAAACATGCAAAAGCTCAACCAAGCAGAAGGCGATTTTACAGACGACGCATCGATGGCAGAGGCATTAGGCATTGATGTGCATGTGGTGTTGGGCAGCGAGTGGAATATTAAATTGACGACACCAGAAGATATGATCACGGGGTCGGCCATTTATGAGTATTTAAAAGGAGTTGGCAAATGCGTATAGGAATCGGATACGATGTTCACCGACTGGTGAGCGAAAGAGACTTGATCTTGTGCGGTGTGCATGTGCCCTACGAAAAGGGCCTGCTGGGGCATTCCGATGCCGACGTAGCCACACATGCACTTATGGATGCTATCTTGGGGGCTGCAGGACTCGGCGATATTGGTCGCCACTTTCCCGATACCGAGGCACGGTACAAAGGGGTTTCTAGCCTTGAGCTGCTCTCGCATGTGAACAATTTAGTGCGCGAAAAGGGCTATGTCATCAATAACTGTGATGTGACGATAGTCTGTGAACAACCCAAGCTAAAGTCATTTATTCCGAGTATGGTCAAGTCTTTGGCGAAGGTACTTGAATTGCCAGAAGATGCAGTCAATGTAAAAGCGACGACAACAGAAGGTTTGGGCTTTGAAGGTGAAGGCTTAGGCATTTCAGCTCAGGCAGTTGCCCTATTGAGATTTTAGGAGGAGGCTTGCGTGCAACAGAATAAGAACAGCGACAAAGAGAAGGATTTTGTAAAAGAGATTACCAAAATGGAAGACGATTTTCCCCAATGGTATACAGATGTCATTCGAAAAACCGACCTTGTAGATTACTCACCGGTTAAAGGCTTTATGGTTATTAAGCCCTATGGCTACGCGCTATGGGAGAATATTCAGCAGTACCTCGATAGACGCTTTAAAGAGACCGGGCATAAAAACGCCTATTTTCCACTGCTTATTCCAGAGAGCTTGCTCAACAAAGAAAAGGAACACGTAGAAGGCTTTGCGCCGGAAGTTGCATGGGTAACCCACGGTGGATCCAAAGAGTTGGGGGAACGTCTTTGCGTGCGTCCAACCTCCGAGACCATTATATGTGCAATGTTCTCAAAGTGGCTGAAATCTTATCGTGAGCTTCCTTACCTATATAACCAGTGGTGCTCTGTTGTGCGCTGGGAAAAAGAAACGCGTCCTTTTTTAAGAACGTCTGAGTTCTTGTGGCAAGAAGGCCATACACTTCACGAAACGGCTGAGCAGGCACAAGAAGAGACGCTGCAGATGCTCAACATCTACCGTGAAATGGCAAAAGAGGTGCTTGCAATCCCAATGGTTGCGGGCCTTAAGTCAGAAAAAGAGAAGTTTGCTGGGGCCCACGCCACATATACAATAGAAGCCCTTATGCACGATGGCAAGGCACTGCAGTCTGGAACCTCGCATAATTTGGCTCAACATTTTACCAAGGCTTTCGAAATTATGTATGCCGATCGCGAAGGACACCTGCAGCATCCGCATCATACCTCTTGGGGTGTGTCTACGCGTTTGATTGGGGCGCTTATTATGACCCACGGCGACAACAGAGGTCTGGTGTTGCCGCCGAGAGTAGCACCTACTCAGGTGGTGATTATTCCCGTAATGCAATCTAAGCCAGGGGTTTTAGACAAAGCCTACGAACTTAAAGCAGCGCTACAAGCGAAGGGTATTCGCGTGGATCTCGACGACAGTGAAAACTACTCGCCGGGCTGGAAGTTTAACGAATACGAAATGAAAGGCGTACCCCTACGCATAGAGATTGGGCCAAGAGATATTCAAAATAATCAGTGTATGATCGCTAGGCGCGATACCCTCGAAAAACAGGCTTATAGCCTAGATCAACTCGAGGAGACGGTCTTTAATCTACTCGAAACCGTTCACGAGGACATGTATCAGCGTGCTCTAAAAATGCGCGATGCTAAGACATACCCCATTAGCGGTTATCAGGACTTTGTCGAAAAAATGCAAAATGATCCTGGCTTTGCCAAGGGCATGTGGTGTGGAGAAGAGGCCTGCGAAGATCAGATTAAAAAAGATACAGCTGCAACAATTCGCTG
>CALFXQ010000368.1 GCA_937958285.1 uncultured Fusibacter sp.
GATAAATTATCTTAGTCGACCAGATAGAAATCTAAGTAAATTGATTCAGTACAGTGAAAGATTAAAATGTTATGAAATTTTAAAATCATATTTGGAGGTTCTGGTTTGATGAATGCTGACTCTGTTAAAGCCAGATTGAAGAAATCCGCTAAAGAAAGCGAGAGACTATTCCAAGATGAGCTGGTAATCTATTGCCTAGAACGTACGATTTACAGAATTTCTCAATCAGAATATAATGAGAATTTCACTTTAAAAGGTGGAATCTTTCTGTATGCCCTATTTGATGGAAATTTTAGTAGAGCCACAAGGGATATTGATTTGTTAGGAAGATTTATGGATAACACAATCGAAACGATGAGAGAAGTTTTTGAATGCATATTATCGATTAAATTTGATGATGCGATAGTTTATGATCTAAAGTCTATTTCTATAAAATCAATAACGGAATTTAAAGAGTTTCCAGGCATTAATGTAACCGTTACTGCAATGTTGGATAAAACACGAGTTCCGATTTCAATAGATATTGGGTTTGGTGATGTCATTTATCCAGAGCGGGTCATCATGGATTTTCCAACTTTATTAGATATGGAAGTTCCCAAAATTTATGCCTATTCACTGTCATCCGTTGTTGCTGAAAAATTTGAAGCAATTGTTTCACTTGGTTATGCAAACAGCCGATTCAAAGATTTTTATGATATATATATGCTGATTAAAAGCTTTAACTTTGATGGGAAAGAACTCTCAAAAGCAATTGAAGAAACTTTTCGTCATAGGAAAACACCTTTAACTGATATTGTGGCATTTGAAGACAAGTTTATTGGGGATAGAGAGCGGATTGCAAGATGGAACTCCTTTACTAATAAGAAACGTACAATGAGTCGTTTTGCGTTTGGTACTGTAGTCGAGGGGATTAAAATGTTTTTAGTGCCTATAGTTGAATCTTTGAATAAAAAAGAGATATTTGAACTTGAATGGGTCTCAGAAATATCGATTTGGACAAAATCAATGTAAAAAACGTGTTGTGAAAGGTTCGAGTATACAACTATTTTTATACAGGAGGGGTTATATGGCTGTAGCCGGATTTGACAAAGGGATCAAAACTGTAGAAGCTTTGCAAAAGGCGCTAGGGATTTATGATTATCAGGAATTTCATAAGACAATCAAAGCACTGGTAGCCCAGGGTAAATTGAAACCGACAAAAGATGGGAAAGACACCAATGGCAAACAGCCACCGCTTGCAAAGAAGTATCGAGTCATCGAAGAGCACTGTGAGGATTTAGGGGAGGATTTGATTCGCGAAATCGAAATGAATTTCCCCTTAATCTATAATCGCAGTTATTATAAAAGTCATCTCGAGCAGTATCTTGAAGACCGGGAGTGGGTGCTTAAACTATGTGCCTACCACAGTAGAGCGGATTGTCCACTGTCTGAGGAGATGTCGATCAACGAGCGATTCTATGACATGTTTAGACTTGAGAAGCTCGGAACGGACTTTCGAATTCTGTCCATTCTAAGAAAACTAGGCATAGATTATAGCGATCTTAATTGCTATAAAACGCCAGAGCCTTTTATTTATTATTCAATAACGGAACTCATTGCCAACAAAATCTTAATCATTGAGAACAAGGATACTTGGTACACCATGAGGAAGCTCATGAAAGAAGGACAAGGACCATTTGATACCATCATCTATGGGGAAGGAAAGAAGATTTTAAGCAGTATTGAAGAAATTGAAGTTCATCAAAAGGAGTATTTTAGGGACGCAAAGAGTGAATACTTTTACTTTGGGGATTTGGACGATGAAGGGTTAAAGATTTTCTTGTTGCTGAAGGAAAAAATGAAGCCGTTAGTAATTAGCCTTTGGGAAGATGGTTATAACACTATGCTAGAGGCGGCAAGCATTCCAGAGTGCTGGCGGAAATACAAAGATCAAAAAAGTTTAAGCAGACAGCAGATAGAATCTGCTTTGCATTTCTTACCAGATGAGAAACTGGACAATGTGATGCATTATTTTTCAGAAAATCTCTATTTACCTCAAGAGATTGTGAACCATAGAATACTCAGGAAAATGTGGGGTTAACATGTACGAATTTCTAAATAATTTTCACAAGCGTATGGAGCTGGTGGCAATCCATCACTTCATGAATGAAATAGCAGTGGTCAAAGAGGGTCTGAGACAAACCACTCTGGATAAAAGGGAAGCGCTAAATCTACTTATGCAGCTGCTTTGTTTCATCATGGAGAAATCGCTCCTAGAGCAGTCGTGCACACTCAAGGACATGGCAGCCTATATTGAATTTTTACATATTGAACAGTCCTTTGGTGATCGTGGAGTGGATTACGAAGAACTTGCTAAGTATTTAGTGAGGGATGCCCTTCAAAATAAAGGAAAGCCATACTATTTTGAGTCATATGATTTTAGTGCGAAAAAACCAACCACATACTTTATAAGATTGGTTGAAGACCGTTTGGTCCAAGTGGAGGGAAAAGCGGATTTCAGTTATAGTCTTACGGCGCAAGGGTTTCAATATCTATTCAGCACCTCAGAGGTTGAAGAAGCGCTACAGATGAATTTTGAACAATTAAGATTAAAATATGCGATACAAAAAAGGAATTTCGGTTCTGCAAAAGAGAGTGTCGACAATTTGTTTACACTCAACAGAAAGCAGATTCTTAAAATACAGGAATACATCAGACAGATCAAAGAAGACATCGGGATGTTTTCTGGACAGGATTATGAAGAAACCTACCGGACGACTTTTGATACACTGAGTGAGCAAAAAGAAAAACACGAGGAACTTTATACGTTGATCATGACGACCAAAGAGCAGTACATCCATCAGCATATGGAAAGAGAAAACGCAAAATTAGAGGAAGATCTTAAACACATCGATTATATTCAAACCAAGTTGCAACAGCTTCTCGGGGAACAACTCAAGATGTTCAAAGAGCATCAGACACTCAGTGAAGTCTATGATGATGCAATCAGCAATATTTTATATATTGGATTTGAGAATAGATTGAATATTGAAAAGGATATTCTAGAACCTTTTGAAGAAAACATCCATGCGTTAGACGGCATGCCGAATGTCTTGAAGCCACTGTTTCTACCTAAAATGAAACGAATCTTCAACTTTAATCTGGCCTATGCCACTCAAAAAATTGAGGAAGATGAAAGTGAACTGGATGACCGTTCTGTTTTTTTCGAAGAGCAATTTAATGAAGAATCAGAAAAATTGCATCAGGAACGCATTGAATATGTTCATACAATCTATGATTTGATCGTGAGTCAAATTCTAGTGGGCGTTCATGAAAATCCAGTTAAGGGCGTGAAACTATCGAGCCTTTTTAGTGAGATTGAAGATGTGGATCTCCTTCGAAATGTACTCGTGCAACTTCATAATGATCATTACCTTGATATAAAATCCATTCTTAAGAGTGGTGATGCGCATGTGTATACACCCGCAGAGGATTTCGATTTTGGTTATACCCTTTCGAGAGTGTTGAAGGGTAATGAAGTGCTGAACATATGTCGGTCGATTCAAACCCACATTAAGTTTGGTGAAAAGATAACCATTAAAGGCACAAACAATAAAAAATATTTGAGATGTTATGAAATGGAATTCTCTGATCAAAGGAGCCTATAAATGGACGAACATATCGTGATTGAACTCGAACAACAGAAAATTGAATTGCACCAAAGTTACAATGTGGCGATGAAAATCGTTTATTATTTATTGGATAAAGGTGAACTTTCTATCAATGATCATAAAGAATTCTATTTGGCTTACAGTGATCATTCGATACAACAGGCAGTGGATGAAATCGCGGAGTCCTTCAAGGTTTTGATTCGCCGGTACAATCATGTCATTTATCTCATGCCCAATGAGGACAATGAGGTGATTGGTATGAAAATGCAAGATCTACGTGGTATTGCAGGTTCGGTAACGACCAATATCACTGCTTACTTGTCCCTGTATATCATGACGATTTTTTTGCAGCTTTTTTACAATGGCGTTGGTGAGAGTCTAAAGACGAGGGATTATGTCAGTATTCGTGAAGTGGTTGATCTGATTTCAGATCGACTTGAAAAAGCAGCTGCCAAAGAGCGCATATTGGAAGAAGAAGAGGAAACCGGTTATAACGTGATAGCGATCAAAGAGCATTGGAATGCCCTTCAAGAAGATGATGAGTTTCACCGCTCGCGAAACAGCAAATTTGGTTATGTTCGAAGTGTAGTCAAATTCCTCGAAAACCAAAAGCTGTTTATTCAGTACACCCATGATAACATAAGACCAACAGCAAAGCTCACAGCACTTATGGGACATCAGTTCCTCGATCAAAACAGGAAAGAAAAGATTGAACAACTCTTCAGTGCAAAAAGTGTTCTTTTGGAGGAATAGAGATGCCTAAACTCAGTAAATTTCGTGTGGTAAACCTAATATATAACGATACAAGACACATATATGATGAGGCTTTTGATTTTAGTGGTGGCAGCAATGCCATGATGCTTCTTTCAAACGGAGGCGGTAAGACCGTATTGACCCAGATGATGATGCAACCGATCATACCAAAGACCGATTTAAAAACCAGAAAATTTGCAGATTACTTTAAGAACAATCATAAACCAACTCTCCTGATGAGTGAGTGGCTACTCGATAGCGATGCGGGGAAGCTTTTGACTGGCCTTGTGATTCAAAATAGGGTCCGAAGGAAGAGAGGCCAAGACGATGATCAAGATGTACTGAACATCACTGCGTTTGTAATCGAATACCACCGTACGGAAACCTATAACATTGACACTATACCTGTGATTCAAAGAGATACTCAGGGGCATAGGCTGATGCGCAGCTACGATGACATCACAGCGGAACTGGACAAACATGCCAGAAAGCATAAAGGGATGGTGCGTGTTTTCAATTGGTCCGATTCGGCTGAAGCGAAGCGCATGTATGGGCAAGTTCTTGGTGAATATGGTATCATTCAGCAAGAATGGCAGGATACAATTTTAAAGATCAATAAGGAAGAGGCGGGCTTACAGTCCTTTTTTAATGATGCCAAAAAAAGCGAAACATTAATTCAGAGAAAAATACTGCCAATAATAGAAAGTAAGCTGGATGAAAACAATACTGACAAAGTGGAAATCCAGTCACTTGTAAAAAGTCATGCACATCTGCTTGTAAAAAATGACCAGATCATCAGAGATGAAGTGATTTATAATCGCTTTATAACAGAGAGTATCCTCTATGAAAATGATCTTTTCAGATTGAAAGAGTCTGAGGGAACGATGGATCTGGCGATGGTTCGTTTGAGCAAGGTGTATTACGGCTTTAAGAATCTATTGGTACGAGTGAAGGATGAAAGCCTTCAACTTGATCAGCTTAAAAAAACCAATCGACAGGAGCAACAAAGGATTAAATTTGAGGAATCTTGTTTTGATTTTTATAAAAAATGGGATCAAAACGAAAAACAGATCGAAGAGGCAAAACGACTTGAGTCATCAAAAGTTGATCTTGAAGAAAAATTGCATTTGACACAGCTTCTCAAAAATACTCAAGAAGCGATTAAACTGCATCATGTAATCGTTCAGCTTGAAGGAAAAGTGGCGATCAAGCAAGAAGAACTCAGATTCATATTAAAAGATGAAAAAGAATTCGATATAGATTTGCTGATGGCAGCTTTACTTGAAAAATACGGTATTGAGAAGGTAAGATTAAGCACTATAAAAACGGAGCATTTAGAAGCGCTTAAAGCAGTTGAGGCTCAGATTGATTTGCTAAAAGATAAGATTTTACGCTTAAGTAAGGACATTCAAACAGACCGGGATCAAGAAACCAAATACGCGACGCTAATCAATCAATTTGAAGAGCAAGTGACTCACATGAATAATCAAAATCCAGATTTCAAGTGGGAAAAACATCCGTTTTTAAAAGAATATGAAGTGACTCAATTGGAAGCTTATCTTGAAAGCATTAGAGAACAAAGTGCACAAATTCATGATGCCATTAAAAGTTTAGAAGTTCAAATTGAAGCGCATGATCTCGAAATTCGCACCAACGAGCTTAGTTTGTCTGAAGAGAAGGTGGCATTAAATGAACTTAAAAACACTGAGAAAATCCAGAACAAAGCACTTAAAAGCTATAGAGAGCGTTACCATCAGGTGCAGCAGTCGCTGGAGCAATACGGGATTTTAAAGGACGCCTTTTATCAAGAAGATGAAGTCAATAGTCTTTTGGCCATGATGATCAGTGAACGAGAATCGAAGCGGCACCATCTTATCTTGCAAAAAGCCATTGAGACCCAACGGATGGAGAGTTTAAAAGCGGGGCAACTCAATGCGCTATCGGACGATTTTGCATCATTTCTTGATGTCAACCATATTAGATATGAGTTCGGTTACAACTGGTTATTAAATTATAAAGGGGATGCAATTCCAGAGAGTCTTTATTTGGAAGATTTGACTGTAATGCCGTATGCACTCATTATGGACGCTAAGGATTTGAACCGATTCAAAGGATTGATTAAATCGTATCAGTTGACGATGGTGATTCCAATTTTGTCCCATGAGTATATTCACGCTGTTTTAAAAGGGAAAAGTACAGATTCAGATGAAGTGGGACTTTATTACCATACTGCTTTTGACACAAAGTTGATGGATGCGAGTTATCGCGAAAGAGAGATTTTAAAATACGAGCATGAGATCACCAATATTGATGACGATTCAAAGCGCATTCTAATAGGAATTGATCGTATTCGACAAATGAGTTATGAGTATCATGAATTCTTAAAAGTGTATGACTCGACCTCAGAAAATATATTGATCCATCAATTTGAGTCCACTCTAGGCGATATTGAACGCTTGCAAGAAACCATAATAAATCGCGAGCAGTTCATTGTTGTGACGAGAGAGAAGACTGTAACCAAACGGAAAACATTAAAACAAAGAGAAGAAGAAAGCAGATCAACAGAAGAACTGTTCACTCAGTATCAGAAGTTAAATGAAAATTACCGAACGGTGTTGTCGCATACAGAAAAGATGAATAAAATCCACTCACGGATCGTTCAAAATGAAAGTGACTTAACGAAGTTTA
>CALFXQ010000369.1 GCA_937958285.1 uncultured Fusibacter sp.
ATATTCGTCAATATGGCGAGCGCATGGCGATGAACACGCCCATTCAAGGTACTGCAGCAGATGTAATGAAGGTGGCCATGATAAAAGTGTTCCAAGCCTTAGAGCATGCTGGTCTTAAGAGCCGTCTCATCTTGCAGGTTCACGATGAACTTATCGTCGATACTCTCGAGTGCGAAATAGATGCTGTGCAAGCTCTAGTTGCCGAGGCCATGGAATCCGCCATGGATTTATCAGTACCTCTTAAAATAGACATGCATGTGGGCCGAAGCTGGTTCGATGCAAAATAAAAACGGGCATTCGCCATGCGTTTGCCCATTGTAAGGAGACACCTATGAAAGTCATTGGACTCACCGGCGGTATAGCATCGGGAAAATCAACAGCATCTAGATACCTACTGCAGAACGGATTGCCCGTACTCGATGCAGATCTAATGGCCAGGGAAGTTGTTCTTCCAGGCATGCCTGCGCTAGCAGAAATCGCAGCGGCCTTTGGTGATCAGGTTATACTTATAACAGGTGAGCTCGACCGCAAGGCGCTAGGGGCCATTGTCTTTTCCGATGCCCAAGCGCTTTCGCGCCTCAACCGCATTATGCACCCACGCATCTTAGAACGACTCGACGACGCACTCGAAGCTATCAAAGAGTCCAAGACCTATTCGGCAGTGATTATCGATGCTGCCTTGCTTTTAGAGGCAAACTGGGATGTGATTGTCGACGATGTGTGGGTCATGCTGTCCGATGCCAACAACCAATGTCAGCGCCTTGTGGCACGCAGTGGCTACAGCGAATCGGAGGCCCAGCGCATTATCGCCCACCAAATGCCTCAAGAAGAGAAAATGGTGCGAGCGCGGGTGTGGATCGACAACAATAAAAGCATTGCAGATCTGTACCACCAACTCGACGAACTGATTCTCACCATCACGTAAAAAATCGACTAGATATTCGACGCGTGAGGTGGTCTATGAACTTGCAGCACCCATAGCCCTGCATTGAGGGCAGCTTGTACACCAGCACAGGAGTCTTCGATCACGATCACATTCTCCGGTGGCAATTGCAAGTAATCCATGCATTTTAGGTAGATGTCAGGCGCGGGTTTATTGTGTCTGACATCTTTTGCTGTCACAATGTGAGAAAACAGACGCGTTAGTTTTAACATGTCGATTAATTTTTGCCCGTTGGAAGCGGCAGTGCCAATAGCGAGGGGTATGTTTTTTTCTTTTAATGATTCAATGAGTGCCAGTGCATCGGGGTAACACAAATCTTGCCTAGACGCTACGGCGCTTAAAAAGGACATATCTTTAGCTTGGCCGATTTGGTGGTGTATATCGGTGCTCAAGTGTGGTAGAAGCCCACTCAGCGCGGTTTTTCTACCGCGACTTTCGAAGTGTCTTTTATAATCGTCGTGGGTCAGTGTTAGACCATAGGGTTCAAGCACCTCTTTATAAGATGAGTAATGCTGATATTCAGTGTCTACGATCACCCCGTCTAGGTCAAATATAACGCCCCGAATACCTAGTCCTGCACCTTCTGCGAGCAGTTCGTTGTAAATATTGTTCAGACTAAAGCAATGTAGGTGCTTTGGTTCGGAGCGCCATATTGACTTTTCAGTATTTGGATATGCTTGTGATGCCTTTTGGTCTGCTGAGAATGGTTCATATAACATATGGCACGCCTCCTTCGTGAGCAAATCGCGCACTTTCAATTAATCTACCACAGAAAAACGATAAAAAACAGCAATAATCCCACTAAATGCGAAAAAACCCTTGACGTGAGCCCATCTTAATGATAAATTATATTTTGTCACGCGGATGTGGTGAAACGGCAGACACACTATCTTGAGGGGGTAGCGCTCTTATGGGCGTATGGGTTCAAATCCCATCATCCGCACCAACTCTTTTTTTATTTAGACCTCAATCATTAAATCAAATTTATCCTTAATGCGGATGTGGTGAAACGGCAGACACACTATCTTGAGGGGGTAGCGCTCTTATGGGCGTATGGGTTCAAATCCCATCATCCGCACCAATTTTAATTTCATGCAGTTTGGAGTGTGCTATAAGTCATAAGCGGTCGTGGTGAAATGGCAGACACGCTGTCTTCAGGTGGCAGTGAGGCAACTCGTGTGGGTTCGAGTCCCACCGACCGCACCACATTACCTAAAATAATTGTTGCGCAGATACAACCATCAGGGTTGTTTTTTTGTTTTTTGTCACTAAAAACAGCCACCTTCGCCGCTGATAGAGGTAAAGTTATATCGGTGTGCTATAGACATTGATTTTTTATTTTCATTGTGTCATACTGAGTATAGATATTGCAAATCACTTGCAAAATTAAACCGCGCTTGTTTAAGACCAGAGCCGTTTATGGAGGAAGATTATGAAAATCGTTTCAAGCAAAAGAAAGCGTCGACTTTTTAGTTTACTCATGGCCATAACCATGGCATTTTCAGGCTTTGCCACTGGGTGCCAGCCTCGTCCAGTAGATGCACCCACCCAAACAGAAGTAGAGAGCACAGTGGCGGCGGCCGAAACGGAAGCCCCTCAGGTAAAAACGCCAGCTCTAAAAGTATATGCGAGCATTTACCCAATTTACTATTTTGCTCAGCGCATTGGCGGTGATCGGTTGGCGCTTGCCCTTGTAATCCCGCCGGGAACAGATGCCCACGATTTTGAACCTAAAGCCAAACTCGTAGGTGATATGACAACAGCAGATCTCATTCTATACAATGGACTAGGCCTTGAGCATTGGTCTGAGAACTTATTTACACAGCTACCAGATTCTGTTGCCAAAATAGAAACATCTAAGGGTATAGAAACCCATACTATCGAAGAGGCAGTAAGTGGTGAAGTACATGAACACGAACATGCAGATGAAGCTAAAGACGAAGAAGGTCATGACCACACAGGCTTGGACCCCCATATTTGGTTAGATCCCACAAAAGCATTGCAACAGGCCACGAACATTTATGAAGCCTTAAAAGCAGCAGATGCAGAAGGTGCAGCTCTTTATTCTGAAAACTTCGAACAGCTTAAAAAAGATATCGAGGCTCTTGATGCAACCTTCCAGGCGGAGCTTGCCAACTTTAAGAGAAGAGAAATCGTCGTTGGCCATGCGGCCTTTGGCTATTTAGCGGAACGCTATAATTTAAAGCAAATTGCAATCTCGGGCATTTCGCCACTAGAAGAGCCAAGTGCTGCCCAACTTGGCGAGCTCACACACCTCGTTGAAGATCATAAGGTCACTACAATTTTCTACGAAACATTGGCAAGTACGAAGTTTTCTGAGGTGTTGGCTGCAGAAACGGGTACAAAGACAGCAGTGTTAAATCCTCTAGAAGGTTTAACACAAGAAGATATCGATTCAGGTCAAGATTTTTTAAGCATTATGTTAAAAAATTTAGAAGCCATAAAAGCCGCACTTAAAGACTAAGCACGGCCATAAACAACTGGGAATAAAGGCAAAAGGGGAAAGTATGAACGAACAAGCGACGCCCATGGGGCAACCCATTATCACAGCAAATAAGATTTGGTTTAAATACGACCAAGAATACGTGCTCAAAGACGCGACACTTCAAATCAATCGCGGCGATTACATGGGGATTATTGGGCCAAATGGGTCGTCTAAAAGTACGCTCATTAAGTTGATCCTCGGCATGCTCACCCCTCAGAATGGCGAAATTACCTTGTTTGGTCAGAGTCAGCAGCGCTTTAAAGATTGGCAGCGCATTGGCTATGTGGCACAAAAGGCCAATGCCTTTAACACCAGCTTTCCAGCAACGGTTAAAGAAGTGGTCGCAGCGAACCTATTCTCAAAGGTGGGGCTCTTTAAACCCATCAAAAAAAGCCATCTCAAGGCCGTCGATGAAGCATTAGATGTGGTGGGCATGAAGGCGTTGAAAGATCGATTGATTGGCCAACTGTCTGGTGGTCAGCAACAGAAGGTTTTTATCGCGAGGGCTTTAGTGAGCCAGCCTGAAGTGATTTTTCTAGATGAGCCTACAGTGGGCATCGATGCAGCCTCTCAGATTGAATTCTACGAGTTGTTAGACCACCTTAACAAAGTGCATCAAAAGACAATTGTGATGGTGTCACACGATATTGGCGTCATTACAGAGAAGGTCAGTCGAATAGCCTGTTTGGCAGATGCGACCATTGTAAGCCACGATGCGTGTTGCGCTGTGCCGGCGGTGACATTCTTAGAAGAAGTATATGGGGATCACATGAAACTTATGCTCCACAATCACGATCATAACCATAACCACGATCATAAACCTGCTATCGTAAAATTGCAGGAAGGAAGTGATGTGTTATGAGTTTATTTCTAGAAATGATGAGCTTTGAATTTATGCAAAGGGCCATGCTTGCAGGCGTGATTATTGGCTTAATCTGCCCCCTAATTGGTATTTTTCTAGTACTAAGGCGCATGTCCATGATTGGAGATAGTCTCTCCCACGTGGCTCTTTCTGGGGTTGCAGCGGGCATGTTAACAGGCACTTACCCGGTGGCCATGGCACTAATCTTTTCTGTAGCTGCCGCACTGGCCATTGAGCGACTCAGGGAGAGTTTCGAAGAATACGCAGAGGTGGCAACGGCAATTGTATTGTCTGGCGGCATTGGTTTGGCAGTCGTGCTCATCAGCGTGGCAAAATCTTTTAATGCGAGCCTCTACAGTTATTTATTTGGAAGTATTACCACGGTGATGCCCCAAGATATTGGCTTGATTGTAGCACTTGGCATTGCTATTGTCTTTGCAGTTGCCCTGTTGTACAAAGAGATGTTCTATATCGCCTTCGACGACAATGCAGCGCGCCTTGCAGGCGTACCTGTCAAACGCATTAATTTGGTCTTTATTGTGATGATTGCAGCGACCATTACCTTGTCTATGCGCATTGTGGGCATACTCTTGGTTTCCTCTTTAATGGTATTACCCGTCGCAGCGGCCCTTCAACTTGCAAAGAGCTTTAAACAGGCAATGTGGTTATCGGTGCTGTTTGCACAGACTTCTGTGCTTATTGGCATGGTGATGGCTTACATTTACGAACTAGCCTCAGGTGGAACCATTGTCTTGGTTGCCATTGCTCAACTTTTACTCGTTCTATTCTCAAAGAAACTTCAGAAAATGCGAGGTTAAAGATGCACATGCACAAACGCGAAGAGCTTTTAGACCAGCTAAAAATTAACGGGTATAAAATTACAGAGCCACGCCAAATGGTACTAGAGGTGCTATTGGCCAATCAAGATCGATTCCTCAGTGTCGATGCCATTTACACAGAAGTAAAGCGGCTTTTTCCACCGGTCAACATGACCACTGTTTACAGAAATCTAGAGGCCCTCGAGACAATTGGAGTCTTAGATCGAACGCTTTTCGACAACCAAACAGCCTATTTCAAGTTGATTTGTCAAACCCATCACCACCATCATATGATATGTACCGGCTGTGGACGCATGACAGTGATTGACTTTTGTCCCTTGGAGGGCCTAAAGCGATTGGCTAAAAAAGAGCGCTTTTTAATTGAAGGACACCGTCTAGAAGTGTTTGGAAAATGTGAAAAGTGTATAAACCGCAAGCATGGCGGGGATTCACATTAGCCCTAATACACAACAGAGAAATAGTTCATTTATATAACGAAGAAGCCCTTTATTAGAGATAATCATTTCGTTATCTCCGCTTAAAAGGGCTTCTCTTTTATCTTGCTTATTCAGTTGACTTAACAGAACAATCTTTGATTATTACTTTAAATGAAGTGGCGTTTCTACAAATTTAGTGAGCAGCTGAATGGCTGCTTCAATGTCTGCTTTAGAAGCGGTTTCGTGGGCGCTGTGCACGTAGCGCGTTGGTATTGACAGACAAGATGAAGGAATGCCCTCGCGGGTTAAGCTTATGGCGCCAGCATCTGTGCCACCGAATTCAAGCACTTCCATTTGGTATTTAATATTTTCTGCTTTTGCGGTCTCAATGAGCTTTGCATTTACTGCGGGGTGAGAGAGTAAAGAATTGTCTCTTACCTTGATAGCTACACCCTCGTGAAGTTTTACAGCGAAGCGCTTTGCACCTGGCGTATCACCTGTAGCAGTGATATCTACGGCTAAGCCAAAATCGGGCTCGATGGCATAGGCGGTTGTCTTTCCACCGCGTGTTCCAACTTCCTCTTGCACCGTAAAGACAAAGTAACAATCATTGCCAACCAAGTCGATGCGCTTAAGGGCTTCCATCATAACAAAGCATCCGATGCGGTCATCCATAGCTGCTGTAGTAACGGTGTGGTCGGACTCAGAATAGTTGGGCGCATAGACGCAAATATCGCCGATTGAAGCGACCTCTAGTGCTTCTTCTTTTGTCTTTGCACCGATATCTACATAAAGCTTATCTAAAGTGAGCTTTGCCATGTCTGCAGAACCTTCTGCATAAGCAATGCCAGTAGTGCCATCTTTAAACAGCACGCGTTCGCCATGGGTGATATACGGATTGATACCACCTATATTTGTAAGGCGAATAAAACCTTTATCGTCGATATCGGTGACCATTAAACCTATAGAATCCATGTGGCCAGCAATCATAAGTTTAGGACCATCGCCTTTCTTTCTGGCGATAACATTGCCCATGCGATCGATTGAAACCTCGTCGACAAAGGACTTGATTTGTTTTACAATAAACTCGGCAACCTTGTGTTCGATGCTCGAAGGGCCGTAGATGTTCGTGAGGGCTCGTAAGCCAGGACTGTTAAAACCCATTGCTTCCTCCTAGAAAAATTTGTTTAGATTAAAATCTCTACTTATAACAATAGGGTAAGGGGATTAAACCGTCAATATAAAATGCCGATAAATATTTAAAATGGAGGTGTATGATGGAAGCATGGATGATCGAGAGAAAATCGTGTCGCCGCTATCTAGATCAGCGAGTACCCGAGGCGATTTTTGAGGCAATAGAAACGCAAAAGGAGAATTTTCAATTTCCCCATCACCAACAATTCGATTGGGGTGTAACTCTTATAAAAGAGGGCGCCCAGGTATCTAGTCATTTTACTGGGCCCATTAGTCGTTATGTCTGTGTGAAGGCACCTCACTATTTGCTGCTCAGCTGTGCCCCTCAAGAAAACGACAGCTTTTTAATTGGATTTTTGGGCCAGTGTTTTGTGCGAATGTTCACAGAGCTTGGCATTGCCACTTGCTGGGTGGGATTTCCCATAAAAGATGAACTCGCCCACAGTCTTGGTGTGCCCACGCGTCATCACTATAAGGTCATGATCGCCTTTGGTCATTCAGAAGCACAAGTACATAAACCAGCCATTGACAAACCAAGCGGGCACAAAAGAAAGACTTTAAGTCAAATTGGATATAATGGGCAAGAAGAAGATCAGTGGCTATACGAGGCACTAAACGTTGCGCCGTCTGCAGTAAATACTCAGCCTTGGTATTTAGAGCACAAACAGGGGAGCTATCATTATTACGTCACAAAAAAATCCCTGCTCTCTCATCTTATTTCAAAAATGAATGCTATAGATATGGGTATTGGCTTTTATCATATCTACAGCACAATCAAAAGCAATGGTTATCGCATGAGTTGGGAATTCGAGGTCGAAAATTCGAACATAGGCAGACAGCTCCTGCACTTTAAATATTTTGAATAATACTTGTGATCGTCAGGTCCTTGACTACCATTAAGTCGAGGATCTGAGGGTCTAATTTTTTTTGACTCATATCCAACAGCTGTACCACCGGCCGTAGCGGAAAGTTGGCGGTGTCTTTTACAACACATGCACTAAGGCCATTGCTGAGTAGAACCAACGTACCAACAGGGTAGGGGTTGACCTTTCTGGTAAAAACCTCTATGACTTTAAAATCAAAACAACGCCCCGCATTGCCCATTAAGAATTCGAGGGCTTCGTGAGCTGTTATTGCAGGTGAACCAGGAACATCCGAGACCATATTGTCGTAGGCATTGCAAACAGACACAATGCGCGAAAAAACATGCAGGTTGTCGTGGGACGTACCCTTTGGAAAACCGGTGCCGTCGAAGCACTCATGGTGCTGCAAGGCGATAATTCTCACTGGCGCCTCAAACTGAAAATTGTCTTTTAAGTAATTGTAGCCCATTGTCACATGGCCCATAAGCGCTTTCGATTCCTCGATAGTCAGCGGTGCGTTTTGGGTTGCGAGAGCTTTTGGCAAAAAGAGCTTTCCAATGTCGTGCAACATGGCACCTAGAAACAAATTGTACAACTGATGTTTGTCGAGTCGCATTTCGATGCCAATGACTGCCGAGAGAATGGCCACTTGCAAGGCATGCTCGTACATGTGATTGTTGAGGTTTTTGATATCTACGAGATTGATCATCAACTGCTGATTTTTAGTAATATCGTCGACCACAAACTCACAAACCCCTTTTAATTTGCCCATGTATTTTTCCATTTGCTTTGCATTGAGGCGCTGCTTAAGACCAGTCTGGTCGCTGATCATTTCCTTTTGAAAGCTTTCGATATGCTTAAAGGTTTCCTTAATGGATCGCATGGCTTTAATGCGCACTTCTGGGCGAATCACATCTTCGATGGTTTGATCGATAAGTCCATCGTCGATATAGATTGTGAAAATATTGTTCTCGACGATGCGCTGGAGTATGTGTTCTGTAAGATAAGCGCCTTTTTTTAAGAGAATATCGCCATTTTCAGAGTAAATATTCTGACCGAGCAAGACGCCGCTCTTAACGCTGTTAACAGGGACGATGCGCATAGTAAGCCTCCTGTAGATAAGTAAAATACACACTTTGTGAAGAATATATCATTAAAAAGTCTTACTTTTCTTTATTAAAAACTGTGATATAATTAAGGAGCTGTAACATCCGCTAACTGTCTGGATGCTTATTTTTAAGAGTTTTTATTGTATACAATATACGATAATACACCCCTTGCATAAGCAAAAAATATCAGTGAGCACCAGTATATCGTGCGATGCAAAAAAACGCACGCATTAAGAAGCGACAGGAAAACGTTGTCACATTGCATACACACAATAAAGAGGTGGCATTAATGAGCGTTTTGTCATTTGTAGGTGGCATTCATCCACCACACCAAAAGCATAGTACGGAGCATAAGTCCCTTGTGCACATTCCCGTATCTAAGCTGATTACTATTCCCATGCGTCAGCATATCGGGGCGCCTAGCGATCCCGTGGTCAAGGTTGGCGATGCGGTTAAAGTGGGACAATTAATCGGCGAGGCAAGTTCCTTTGTAAGTGCATCTGTACATAGTTCGGTTTCTGGTATTGTCAAAGAGGTCGCAAAAAAGCTTACTTCTGGTGGTATGGAAGTCTGTGTTGTCATCGAAAACGACTTTCAAGACACACTAGACGATTCCGTGCGTCCAAAAGGCGACATCAAACAATTGTCAAGTGATGAGATAATCGCGCTCATTAAGTCAGCTGGTCTTGTGGGCATGGGCGGTGCTGGATTTCCACTACACGTCAAGTTAATGCCACCCAAAGACAAGAAAATCGATGCTATTGTATTAAACGGCGCAGAATGCGAACCCTATTTAACGGCAGATCACCGCTTAATGGTGGAGTACCCAGAAAGGGTTGTTTTGGGACTTCGCGCAATCATGAAAGCCCTCGATGTAGAAAAGGGCTATATCGGCATAGAAGACAATAAACACGATTGCATTCGCGCAATGACCGATGCTGCAAAACCCTATTCCGAAATACAAGTGGCTACACTTCATACTAAATACCCACAAGGTGCAGAAAAGCAACTTATTTTTGCATGTACGCAGCGACAAGTGCCCTCTGGCGGTCTCCCGATGGATGTTGGCGTTGTCGTGAGCAATGTGGCTACAGCGGCAGCGCTTGCCCATTATATTCAAACGGGTATGCCCTTAATCGAGCGCATTTGCACAGTTACCGGCGTTGGCATTAAAGAACCACAGAATATTTGGCTGCGCGTTGGAACCCCTATTTCAGATGTTATCGAAGCCTGTGGCGGCTATGCGGTCGAACCTGGCAAATTGATTCTAGGCGGACCCATGATGGGTCTTGCACAACCAACGGCAGAGATGCCTTCTACTAAAACCACCTCAGGCATTTTGGTGTTTGCTAAAGAAGAGGCCATGCTACCAGAAGCGAGCCAATGTATTCAGTGTGGCAAGTGCGTCAGTATCTGCCCAGCCTTCTTAC
>CALFXQ010000370.1 GCA_937958285.1 uncultured Fusibacter sp.
AGTACATAGATGTAAATTTGATATTTTGGAAAAAATTTGTAGCGGAAAAAATTTAGGTGTTCAACGAGTGCAATATTGAATAAGTGCCAGTGACTATGTTGAAAATCGATGTTTAAAGAGATAAAATAGCCTTCGCCGTGTTTCCTTTTGTGAACCTCTATGGCCTGATCTTTCCAGTAATCCGCATTGTATCTGACGGATTTAATGTCACCAAAATATGTATGTTCTAGTGCGCGTTCCCATACGAGTAGACGATCCTTTAACAACATGTTCAAGTTCAGCATATTCGACAGCGGTTTTGCTAAGGTTGAGAAATCTTGGGGTTCTGAATTGTATAAATCTGGGCGGACCTTACGCACATCTAAAGAAAGCCAATGGTAGATTGTTTTGGAGGCTTCAAGATATCTCTCGAGATTATTGGCATATTGCAATGTTCCCGATTTTGTGAAGTATGTCCATATACAGGCCGGCTCATCTGGACAAGTGGTGGCTTGTAAGTGCGCAATCGGAGGAAATAAAGTGCCTGCGGGAGGCAATACTATATCGAGTAGGCCACTAGTGTTGATTTTTAGGTGATTCACCTCGTTGCATTCAGACTTTATAGCACTAAACCCCTGATGCGCATACGAATCTGCAATAATATGTAAGGCAATACCTAAATAGTATTGGCCATATTCAAAGTGAAGCGACCTCAATACATGTCTTTTTAATGCAAGTATTCCTTCGCTCTCGGGAAGGCAGCACATACGTGAATCAAAGTCTAAGCCGCTGAGACTGGGGAAGAAGTGAAAAGGTGCGTAGAGATTAAGGGCTGTTTTGGGTTGAAAAAAATCGGGGTGCATAATTGGATGGGCAGATGAAATAGGCCAGTATTGGCCGCCATCAAGAATTTTAAGGGGACCTTGGAGCTTGGCATCATCTACTTGCTCAGAAGCATAAGCGAGCATTTCTGCAATTTGTGGTTTTATGCCTGCCCAAATGCAAATAATGTAGATTGCATAGTAGTGATAATCTCTTCTCATGTCGTTTGCTCCTGCCTAATGGCTTTTACAAATAGCGAGACTAATTGTGGATCAAATTGAATGTTAGATGCATCGAGGAGTCGCTGGATGGCCTCTTCTTTAGACAGAGCAATGCGATAAGACCTAGTACTCGTCATAGCATGAAAGGCATCTGCAATAGCGACGATTCTTGAAAACAATGGAATGCTATGACCCGATATACCATCGGGATATCCACTGCCATCAAAATGTTCATGGTGGTACTTTACGCAGGCGATAATATCTTGATCATCGACGACTTGAGCGACGAGATTTGCCCCGAGTTCGGTGTGTTTTTTTATGCTGTCAAATTCAGCAGAAGTGAGTTTAGTTGGTTTGTGAAGGATATCATCTGAAATTGCTATTTTCCCCAAATCATGTAACAAACTGCCGATGCGCAGTGCGTATCGCTGTGTGTGCGTTAAGCCCATGGCCTCGCCAAGTATGGCAGAATAACGTGCCACAAACTCCGAGTGCTTTCCAGTATAGGTATCTTTAAGGTCGATGGTCGCTGCGAGTGTGAGTACAAAGTCGCTTTGTAGCTCTTGCTTTAATGCCACTTGTGCAAAACCTTGTAGCTGAATCTGAACGTTCTCGTTATATGCTTGAACGGTGTTTCTGCCACAAGCCTTTGCAAATTCACAGGCTTTCTCTGCCTTAGCTATAAGCGTGGATGCTTCTGTGCTATGCAATGGATATCTAGAAATACCAATTGAAACGCTAAATGGATGATATTGGCTAAGTGCACCTAGGGCATCGTCCATCAATATATTGATTCGCAGTTTTTCTGCACGTTTTAGAGCGATGTCATCGCCAGAGGTTGAAGAGGTTTCTGTAATTAGTACGACAAACTCTTCGCCACCATAGCGAAATACATTGCCATCTTGAACTTCTGTAACTAGGAGCTCGGCAATTCTTTGCAACATTTGATCGCCAATATCATGGCCGAGTGCATTGTTGATGGCTCTGAAGTGATCGATATCGATTATGAGCAGGGTGGAGGGGATGTGTCTTTTTATCGTGGTTTTTAGTGCCTGAATGCAGTTTCTGTGGTTCCCTAGCCCGGTGAGCTCATCTTTAATCAACTCATTTTGCAAATGGTGATGTTCGAGTAGTAGTTGCTGACTCGAAGCGTAAAGTTGCTTTTGTGCATCGATATAATGCTTAAAGGCAGTGATGAGTATGGCGATGGCATAAAGTATAAATCCGTAAACAGAAGCGCGCATTGGTACTGCTTTTGGAATAATCATGGATACAACATCTATGCCAGTTGGGATAATCAACGATAGAGTGGCGAGTAAAAAAAGAAGATCTTCCTCATGTCGGTGCTTATAAGCCTGCCTTGCACTATGAAAAGCCCAAACCATGGCTTGCATAATCATCAGCACATTTGCTAGGCGATAGTGAACATTGAGCTGAATCATACTAGAAGAAACCGTTACAAGTGCTGAACTAACACCAAAAAAGAGCAATGCAATTTTTATAATATAGATCTTGCGATAGCGCCTACTGATGATGTAACTCATGAGCAGAACAGCCGTATACAGACACATCATCAGTACTTTCTTAATTAATAAGGCAGATAGAGGCCAATAAGAAAATGTTGTGTAGTCCAATAGATAAAAGGCTATTAGAATGACGGCAAGGGGTAAAAGGGCATAGCGGTTGTCTAAATACCGGCTCATATAGAACATGGCAATGAGGCTAATAGACAAAATAATCATCGTCCAGAAGATGATATTGTAAAAGGGACTCATGGTAAAGTTTAGTCGATGTATTATTTTACTTGCATCTGAAGTGGGTAAAAAGATAAAAGGCAATTTTGAAAAACCGATCTTGTAATCACTGTAGGTTGTAACTTTGAAACGATTGTCACTTTGAATAAGTTGACGGTCGATAAAGAGTGCATAGGTTTGGTTCCATGTATGCTGACTGCTATGTTGATCATCTCCAATGGAACCAATATACATATCGTTCCAATAAAAACGATGCCAGGTGCCTCTAAGCCCCGAAATGACAACAGAAATGTCTTGGTCGCGGGGAAGCGTGTCCCCTGAAACATTTAAATAATATGTATAAATGCCCTCTTCGCCCTTGTTGATAAGTGATTCTGGGAAACTTCGAGCAGTTTGATTAAAGATAACTTGGGCAGTCACCTGATAGTCGGGATTATTGAGAATACTTTGATTTGTTCTTGTGTTGTAGAGGATGAATAGAGGGGCAAAAAGGGTCACAAGTAAGAGGTAAATCGCAACAATTTTGATTTTCATGGCCTATTCCTTTCCAGTTTATCCAATACCCATTGCTACTATTTCAAAACGCGAAATGATTGCATGTAATCCGCTAAGCAGATAGAATAGAGAAGAGATGTTTATATTGATTTCTACTGGGCATAAATGAACCAAGTACGTTATTGGGAGGCGCTATGTTCATCGCGAGACAACCTATTTTTAGTCGCTCATTAGACGTGTATGGCTATGAGCTTTTATTTAGATCAGAACATGGCTCAAATGCCTTTGATGGGACATCCGACGTTTTAGCCACAGCCACAATTATTAGTGGTCTCTTTGAGTCGGGCATCGATATGTACGTAGAAGACAAGCGTGCTTTTGTTAATTTTGATGCGGTGTTTCTCGAATCGGAGTTAGCAGAGCTTATTGATCCCAGTCGCCTAGTAGTTGAAGTCCTAGAGACGGTTACGGTTGATGCTCAACTCATTGAACGACTTGAGTATTTAAAGCGTAAAGGGTATAAAATTGCACTCGATGATTTTATTGAGTCCTATCACGAATACCCCCTTGTGCCATTGGCCGATATTATTAAATTTGACCTTATGGCCACACCGCTAGACACCATTACAAACGATGTAAAACATGCATTGAGTCAAGGAAAACTTTTGTTGGCAGAAAAAATTGAAACAGAACAAGAATTTCAACTGGCCAAGGAGATGGGATTTCATCTCTTCCAGGGATATTTTTTTAGCAAACCCAACATAGTTGGAAAGTCGAGTACAAAGACGACTACCAAGACTCAATATCTGCGCATTCTAACTGAGTTAAAGAGCCCAGAACCAAGCTATCAGGTGTTGGCAGAAATAATTGAGAAAGACATAAGGTTGGCCTATCGCCTCATGAAGGTTATCAGTTCAAGAGCGGGTGACGATTTAGTCTATTCCATAAAACGCGCGCTAACTTATATGGGACTGAAAGAGCTGGAGCGATGGGTTAGCATTATGATGCTAAGGGATTTAAACGATCATAAACCGCAAGAGTTAATGCGGCTTGCGTTAATTCGAACAAAGTTTTCGGAGCTGATTGCCAAGCACGGTCATCTTGGCAAGATTAAGCACGAAGCGTCTATGATGGGTTTGTTTAGTACCATCGATGCCATGCTCGATCAAAGTATGCAAGATGCCCTCGATGGTATCTCGCTACCTACGTCGGTTTCTGAGGCATTAATTGTAAATCAGGGCACTCTGGCACCGGTCTATCAAATCGTACATGCCTATGAGCAAGGGGATTGGTATAGGGCTGAGACGTTGGCAAATCAATTGGGGATTCCCGAGGGAGAACTTCTTTTAGATTATCGAGAAGCGTTAGTTTGGGCACGAGACATTATTTCAAAGATGTATGACTAACATGCAGATCCTTGAAAGAAATTTTAAGGATCTTTACTTTTGTAATGGAGAGATGGAGAAATGGAGGATTATTGTGAGAGTTTTATACTATGATGTTTTTTGTGGCATCAGCGGCGATATGCATCTTGGGGCACTTTTGGATTTGGGTGTGCCCATGGATTATATTCGCGAGATGCTCGCCTTACTGCCGCTGGGTGGTGAATTTTCTTTGGATTATCGGCGTGCAGAGAAAATGGGGATAACTGGAGTCAAGGCGAATGTTTATCTTACAAATGGTCAATACGATCTAATTGAAGAAAAAAAACACGACCATCACCATGATCACGACCACGACCATGACCACGACCATCACCACGAGCATCACCACGAGCATCGCGCATATCGTGATATTCGAGAGCTACTTGCCCATGCGGCTCTGCCTGAGGGTATTAAAGCGCGAGCTTTAAACATCTTTGCCTGTTTAGCCGAAGCCGAGGCAGGTGTTCACGGAAAGCCAATCGAAGAAGTACATTTTCACGAGGTAGGCTCAGTAGATGCCATTGTGGACATTGTCGCAGCAGCTGCAGCTATAGAATATCTAAATGTGGATCTCATCTTGTGCTCACCTATCCACGTAGGCGGCGGGATGGTTAAATGTGCGCACGGTGTTTTTCCCGTGCCTGCGCCTGCTACAACATCGATACTAAAAGGAGTACCATTGACATTTGGACGCGTTATGTCTGAGACCACAACACCGACAGGTGCAGCAATCTTAAAAGCAAATGTTGACAAATACACCGACCGTCATGAATTGAAGATTGAAAAGATAGGGTATGGGCTTGGAACAAAGAATTTTGATATCCCCAATGTACTTCGCGTCTATCTTGGTGTGATTGACGAGGTGGAATCGTTGGCGCATAGTGGGTCTGACTTTATAATTGAACAAGAGTACATAATTGAAATGAATCTCGATGATATGTCGCCAGAGGCCTTTCCGGCCCTCGAAAACCTGTTGTTCCAGCGAGGGGCAAAGGATGTGTGGAAGACGGCAATATTTATGAAAAAGAATCGTTTAGCGACACAAGTTTCGATACTGACGGATTTACAAACGCTCCCTTCACTTTATGAAGTCATCGTCGCGCATTCTACCACAGCTGGATTTAGGCAGTATCCTGTGGAAAAGTTTATGCTCAAAAGACAATGGCAAGATGTTCAAACCCAATATGGCACCGTGCCCGTTAAGCAATTGCTTTGGCATGGAAATGTTCTACGACAAAAGCCAGAATACGATGTGTGCTTTGAGCTATCAAAAAAACATGGCGTAAGTTTAGAGGAGGTAACCCGTGCAGCCCTTACTAATGGCTAAAATTGAAATGCTTATCGAGGAAATTAAAAAGAAGCAATCGGCTGTGATCGCATTTTCTGGCGGTGTTGACAGTACTTTTTTAGCCTATTGTGCAAAGTTAGCGCTAGGTGATAAGGCCATTGCAATCACTATCGATGCGCCACAAGTACCGCGCTGGGAATTAAGCGAAGCAACGGAACTTACTGCGAGCTGGGGCATGTCTCATAAAGTCATTTGCGTAGCCTTGCCGCCATCCGTAGAAAATAATCCAGAAGATAGATGTTACCACTGTAAGCGTGAGATTTTTGGGGTTTTACAAGAGACTGCAAGAGCGATGAATTTTAATGTTTTAATGGATGGGTCGAATTATGATGATTTAAGTGATTATAGACCTGGGCTTAGAGCGCTAAAAGAACTCGAGGTCTGGAGTCCATTGATGCAATTTGGTTGGACAAAATCAGAAATAAGAGAAGCCTCTGCATACTTTAAATTGCCCACTTCGGATAAACCTGCTTACGCCTGCTTATTGACTCGAATTCCTGCGAATACCGTGATTACTCATGAGTTGCTTAAGCAGATCGAGCGTGCGGAAACAGTGCTTTTCGAAGAGGGTTTTAGTGGTAGTCGCGTAAGAGTTCATGGAGATTTAGCGCGCATTGAGATACAGCCAAGCCAATACGAAAAGCTGATGCCACTAGACCTTAGAGCTAGAATTTCACAAAGATTTAAAGCGTGTGGGTTTCGCTATGTAACCTTCGATATATTGGGTTATCAGATGGGCAGTCTCAATCCATCACTAGAAAAAGGGTAACGAGATAAAGGGGCATTATATGAATGAAATTCAACTTAGAAGTTTACTGGAGCAGGTCAAATCCGACAACCTCAGTATCGAAGAAGCCATTGAATCGATGGCCACTTATATGGAAGTAGAACTTGGCGATGCCGTTATAGACCATCAACGAAAATTGCGTGTTGGCAATCACGAAGTGGTCTACGGTGAAGGAAAAACCGCTGAACAGTTGGTGAGAATCTGCGTGCACTTGGCGAATCAACAGCAAAATGTATTGGTGACCCGTGTAGATGCGAACAGTTTTAATGAAGTGCATACACATATTCCAGAGGCAAACTATAATGCTGTAGCACGAACAATCACGATAGTAAAGGAGCCTGAGGAGGTTTCTGATAAGGGTTATATTGCAATTGTAGCCGCGGGCACATCGGATATGCCCGTTGTAGAAGAGGCTTACGAAACTGCCGTTTATCTAGGCAATCGCGTGGAGAAAATTATAGATGTGGGCGTGGCAGGTATTCATCGGTTGATGAAACGGTTGGACATTATAAGAGGCGCTCGCGTTGTTATCGTTGTGGCGGGAATGGAAGGTGCACTTGCCAGCGTGGTTGGTGGCCTTGTAGACAAACCGGTTATTGCTGTGCCGACGAGTGTGGGCTATGGTGCGAGTTTTAATGGGCTATCGGCACTCCTTACTATGCTTAACAGTTGTGCGAGTGGCGTAAGCGTCGTGAATATAGATAACGGCTTTGGCGCCGCTTACTGTGCAAGTCAAATCAATCGTCTGTAGCACGTTGAAAAAAGGCGTCGATTGACTTCGGTTTATGCCAGAAAATCCTTGAGTGAAGTAAAAATAACGTTTTGTGGAGGATTATTGATGTTTCAACTAAATGTGAAAGAGGACAATAGAACCCATCAAATGATGGGAGGTAGACTCGAAGGGTCTCGCTTAATACTCGGCATGATGCGCTATGCTGATCTTTCGGAGGACAAAATAGACAATATTTTAAAAACAGCACTTGGCCTTCGTATTTCTTGCGTCGATCACGCTGATATTTATGGTGCGGGTGATTCGGAAGCATTGTTTGGAAGATGGCTGGGAAAAAATCGTGCACTGCGGGATCAGATGGTGATTCAAACAAAATGTGGTATTAGAGATGGTTATTATGACTTATCAAAGACACATATCGTAAAATCTGCTGAGGACAGTTTAAGGCGACTTCAAACTGAGTCGATTGACCTATATATGTTGCATCGACCTGATACATTTATGGTGCCAGAAGAGATTGCCGAAGCATTTCAGATTCTAAAGCGTAGCGGGAAAGTAAAGCACTTTGGTGTAAGCAATATGAATCCACTTCAGATTGAGCGACTGCAACGGGTTTTAGACGAACCCCTTCTTGTGAATCAAGTACAGTTTGGGCTAAAACACACTGGGCTTATTGACAGTGGTTTTCAAATGAATACGGAAATGGGTGGGGGTGCAAGTCGAACGGGTAATCTTCTAGAGTATGCACAACTCAATGGGATAACATTACAAGCTTGGTCACCACTGCAGTTTGGATTTTTTGAGGGCAATTTTATTGGACATCCTGACTTTGAGGTGCTCAATAAAGAGTTAAATGCACAAGGTTTGAGGCATGGCTTATCTCCAGAAGCATTGGCCATTGCTTGGATACTTAGTCACCCTGCTAATATTCAAGTTGTATTGGGGACAACCTCACCTGAGCGCATAGCAGACATAGAAAAAGCCACCCGAGTTACTCTAGATCGAGAAACTTGGTATGGCTTATATCGTGCAGCTGGAAATGTTTTACCGTGATGAGAGTTTTGTCATAACTGCCGAGACCACTTGATCCATGTTATAGTACTTGTACTCTGCAAGCCTGCCTATAAAGAGATAGCGACCTGTCGCTTCTGTAGCGACTACTTCTTCGAGGTAGGCGCTTCTTTTTTTGAGGTTCTCTTTATCGAGTACGACATAGCATGGTTCGCCACTTGCGCTAGGGTACTCGTAGCAAAGGGTAGTATCTTTGCTCTTTTCGCCGGTCATGTGTTTAAACTCAGTGATACGTGTGAAGTCGTAATCGTTTGGATAATTGACCACCGCGACGGGTTGAAATTGCTCGGATTCAACTGTAGCAAAGTCGAATACAACAGAGCGGTAATCGAGACGACCATGTCGGTAGTCAAAGAATTGATCGAGTTGTCCAGTATACACAATTAATGGAGATTTGATGGTCTCTTTTAAGGTGAAATAATCGCTGTTGAGCTGAATGGAAATATTGGGGTGATCGAGCATAGTCGCGATCATTTTTGAATACCCGTTAACAGGAAGCCCTTGGTATTTATCGGAGAAATACCTTGGATCTCTGTTTTCTCTAATGGGGATACGTGCTGCAATCTCTGCCGACAGGGATTCTGGTTCTTTTTCCCATTGCTTTTTAGTGTAGTTTTTGAAGAAAAGTTCATATAAGCGCTCGCCGACCTGAGACACAACGGCATCTCTAAAATTTTCGGGTGGATTGTTGAATCGTGCTTTGTGTACTTCTTTTCCAAGATAATCGTGTACCTGATCGACGGGAATGTCGATGCCAAATACCTCGCAAACAGTATCGCGATTGATTGGAAAAGGCAGTAAACGACCTTCTGCAAAACTCAGTACGCGATGCTGAAAGTGATTGAATTTAGTAAATCTACTCAAAAAATCCCATACAGTTTTATCTGTGGTGTGAAAAATATGAGGACCATACTGGTGAACGGTCACCCCGGAATCATTTTTATAATCGAAGCAATTGCCGCCAATATGCTTGCGCTTTTCTAGCACGAGCACGGTTTTGCCATCGTCGGCGAGTAATCTTGCAGCAGTAGCACCTGCCAGACCCGACCCGACTATTGTAACATCGTAGATCATAAGGGCTCCTTAGTCGATTTGTTCGATAACATCGGGATTGTGAACGAGGTTATCGTAGAGTCTTCTATATTTTTCACCAAAATGCTTTAATGTAAAATGCTTGAGTGCGTGGGATCGACCATTTGTCCCCATGTTCCAAAAGGTTTCCATAGGTGTGTCTCTAAGTATTGAGAGCAACTCATCGGGGTTGTTTTTATCAAAAAGTCGCCCAGTTACACCGTCTACGATGGCCTCAGCATTGCCGCCGACATTTGAAGCGATGATAGCAGTGCCACTTGCCATTGCTTCTAGTGGAATATAAGAGAAGGCTTCATCCCAGCGATTTGGCAAAACGACAACATCGGATTTAGCATAGTATTCTGCAACTTTCGATTGACCATTTAAATAGCCAACCCAATTGATTTCTGCTTGGCCTTCTGTTTTCTTTTGAAGCATGGCCTTTAGGTTGCCATCGCCCACAATGTTGAGGCGAACATCTCTTGTTTTAGCTAGTTCGGTAACGGTGTTTATGAGCATGTCTATGCCCTTTTCAAGCATAATTTGCCCAACAAAGGTGATTTCTAAAGTGTTGTGCTTTTCTCTGGGGATTGGCTTGAAAATCTCAGTATCTACACCAGCGTAAAGCAAGACGATTTTGTCTTCTGGAACACCGCCTATTTCAACGAGTTGCCTTTTTACAAACTGACTAATTGCCACGTAGCAGTCGATGCGTTTAAAGTTGCCTCTCACGAGTTTAAAGAAAGTATGCATTACCTTATCCACAAAATACTTTTTTGACCCCACAGACATATGTACTGTGCAAATCGTGGGGATGTTTAATTTCTTTTGAAAACGCCTTACTTTAAAATCAAGTCGGCCTGAGGGATGGTGGTGATGAAGAATATCTGGTTGATATTCAAAAAGTTTATCTTCTACTTGCTTTACCTTTTTTGGCCACGGGAGAATGTTTGCAATTAAAACAGAGTCGGGCTCGAATACTTTTATTGGTTGTTTTCGCCATTTCGCTGACGATATAACAAGATTGTCAACTTCTGGGTCGTGCGCAGCAAAATAGTTGTGTTGATTTTGCACATATGATGCTAGTCCACGTACACCGGAAGTGGTATGGGCAACTTTCATTAATCTCTACCTCTTTGTTTTAGGATAATCACATTATACGCCATTATTGATATAAATACAAAGTGTGTGTTGTTTTTTAACTTTCCATTGTGGGTATATTATTGTATAAACTCATGTTACTATAGCTATATGACTACGTCACAGCAATAGGAGATGTTATGAAAATACTAGCAGAAAAAGCAAGGTTATATGTGGATTTACTCGATGAATATGACAATTTGATTCTCGATTGTTTACATCCAGAGTTTGATCCCGTAGCTAAAGAGATTTTGGCCAGGCTTTGCAATTGTTCAACATTTACCATAAAGGGAAAAGACGCATCGACGTTAATTATGGCGGTTTTGTATCGCATATTCTTAGATAATAAGGTCTTCGAAGACAAAGAAATCACTCAGTCGACCTTCTTCAAGTGGGGTCACACGACCAAACCCACAATGCAAAAATGGTCTAAACAACTGGAGCTATGGGGAATTGAAGCTAAGCACCTCTCGGTTAAGCGGACACAATTTCAAATTCCGGCTCTGGATTTTGTTGCATTTATGGAGCGCTTGAAATTAGAGATCGATCATTACGATGCGAATTACGAAGCTATAGAACTTTTAAGAGAGATGATGGATCTTCCTCCGAGCCAAGACCAGTCAACGCTCGATCAAACGACCCTAATGGCAATCTTAGAGCGCTATCCCGAAACTGAAGCAGGATACTCGGGCGTCATGCAGGAGGTTGATTCAATTATTGAAGCGCATCAACTTCAGCTTGAAAATCAAATTGCTATCGCTCAGCAAGATGCCAACTACGATTTGTGGTATCATTGGCCCGCGCGCTCCTACTTTAGATTACTCTTTGATTTAGTTGACTTTCATAAGGCGATCGGCTACTTGGATTTAGCACTAGAATACGGTCAAATGCTTTTATCAGTTTTAAAGAACGATCAACTTGGTGTGCGAGAATTGATGATTCCACTGGTTATTCAACTCAGAGAGACCGAGAAGGCGGAGCAAATTTTCCAACAGTTCAAGGAAGATGATTCAAGTGCAATGCTATATAACCGAGCCCTATTTCTATTACAACAAAAGTCCCCAAAGGCAGAAGCGGCTCTCAAGAAGGCCTTTCTTTCGAATACGCATATTCCTGAATACCTCTTTGGCATAAGAAATATGCCCTTCGAAGGCGACTTACTTCCAGAACGATTTGCTCCCGGCGATGAAACAGAGGCAATTCTCTATTGCTATAACGCTCAAGAAGCCTGGCACACCGTGCCTAGTGCCTTGTCGACATTAAAGAAATTTAGAAAACAACAGTTGCAAGAAACAAAAATTGTGGCCTTTAGACCCAGAAGATAGGGTGAATCATGTTAGATAGCCAGAAGTTTATTTACGGTATGTGTTGTTGTTACTCGTTTTTTTGGCAATGATTTTGCGCGGTTCAGATACACACCATAGTCGGTCTACGAAGTTTTTAAGGTGGGCCATTCGATTTAATGCATTGTTAATCTGTTTAGAGGCCCTAACTTGGCAGTTCGACGGTATTGCTGGTGTCTTGAGTCGAACGATAAATTTAATGGCGCTTAATCTATTGTTTTTCTTGAATTTTGCACCAATATTGTGCTTAATTATTTATTACGACTTACTACTGGTAAAATCCTATACACGTGTGGTGCGGCGACTTGTATGACTTGCTATCCCTCAGTTCATTATGTGGATTGCGGTGGGGGCAAACTTGTGGACGGGAGTAATATTCACCCTTTCTGCAGAGAATATCTACAAAAGAGGACCTTATTTTTCTGCGACTGTATTCTTGGTAATCTTTACGCTACTGGCTTACTTTATCAGTGTTATACCAAGACTCCGCAGTGCAGATAATAGAATCGTTCAGGGTCTTTTATTGTTGACTGTTATTCCGATTTTTGGTGCGTGGTTCCAAGTGCTTTTTTACGGCCTTCCAGCAATGTAGACAACGCTAACACTGCTTATGCTCTTTACATTTGTCGTCGTCGAACGCGAAGAATTAATGCGAGATGGTCTGACGCGATTAAAAAACAGAAGTCAATTCGATGAAGCTTTTTTACTCGCCCTTAAAAAAGGAAGACACTTCACCTTAGTTATGGTAGATTTAGACGATTTTAAACGGATCAATGATCACTTTGGTCACGATAAAGGGGACGAAGCTCTTAAACACATGGCTTATCTCTTAGAAGCATCAGTTCGGCCAAGGGATTTAGTGGCACGCTATGGTGGCGACGAATTTTCACTGCTTCTATATGACACGGATGCAGAGATTGGAAAGCAATTTGAGCAGCGCGTCGAGGAAAAACTCAATACTTTACACGAAAAAGAAAAGCTAGATTACGTGCTCGCGGCCAGCGTGGGTTATGTACATATACCATCTGTTCGCTCAAAATCATCAAATGAGCAGTATTGGCTTGGTTTGGCAGATGATTTTATGTATGCGAGAAAGTTACAAAAAAAAGGGCTTCGCCAACATGTTGACATTTAAATAAGCAAGTTAAAAAAGCCCAAAATCACAGGATTTTGGGCTTTTGATATATGTTCTTTTTAATGTAAAAAAATCCGTTTAGAAATAGGCGCATAAACATGTCAATGGCAATTGCAACGAATATAATTGTGACTGGCCATTTAAAGACATAGGCACAAAGGTATGAAAGTGGCAAGCGAATGCCATAGATTGCGATGCCTGAGGTAATCATAGGTAACCCTGTAAAACCAGCGCCGCGAAGCGCACCGCCAATAACACCGGCAATGTTTTGTGGTGCTTGTGCAATACCGCAAATAATCATGTACATCGTTGCAATTTCAATGAGTTTGACATCGCTAGTCATAAGGCCCAGAACCCATTTTGGCAGGAAAATTAGGATAAAGCTTCCAAGCAAGGAGACGGCAAAGGCCCATCGCATAATTTCCTCAAAATATGCCTTGGCCCGTTTTGGGTCTTTTGCGGCAATATAACGGCCAACAAATGCAGTTGCAGCGACTTGAAAACCTACCGCAGGCATAAAGGCGAGACTTTCTGCTTGAAATCCCAACTGGTATGCAGCAAAAGCATCATTGCCATATTCCAGAATATATCTTGTAAGAAAAATACTGCTTACATTCCAAAAAAGTGATTCTAATACGCTGGGTATACCTGTTTGATAAACCACAAAGGAAAGATGGCTAAGGCAATGGGTAAATGCGCTTATTTTGAGGCCGTTTAATATGCCATTCGCCTTGAGAAGCAACCAAACCCCAAGAATTGCGGCAATGCACTGCGCTAGAACCATCGCATAAGCGGCACCCATTAGACCCATAGCGGGAAGTCCAAAACCGCCTCTCACAAACCATAAACCAAAAAAAATGTTAAAGATATTCATTGCGCCGTTGATGATTAGCGGTGTAACCGCATCCCCTCGTCCTTGTAGGCCACTTGAGGACACAATCACAATACCTAAAAAGGGAAGTCCGATAGAAACAACTCTAAGGACCTGAATAGCCATGGCCATAAGCTGTGCTTTTGGATTAAATATGCTTAGCCAGGGCTTAGGGAAAATCAACATGGTGAGAATAAACAGAATTGACAGTAAGAAGATGGTGGTTAAGGTTTGAGCGATGGCTGCTCTAGAACGTTCATTATCTGCCTTGCCTGTAGCTTGTGCAACAACAACTTGCAGACCAATGCCAATGCCTTTAAAAACTGACCAAATTATGCCTCTAACACGTTGGCTTAAAGCCATTGCGCCGATGGCCACTGCGCCCAAATCGCCAATTAAGGACATTGACACAAAGCCCACAAGCATTTCTAAAACACTAGAAATAAGTATGGGTAATATCATTTTAAAAATTGAAGCACGCATTTCGTTCATGATTTGACCTTCTCTTTTATTTCGACTCTCTTAATACTTTAACACAGACTAGTAACTTTGAGGATGGAGAAAAATGCCCGAGGACTGTTTTTTTATTTATGTCTTCTTTTCAACCACTGAGGTATTACCGAAAATGACATGGGTTTATATAAAAATATTTTCACGATAAAGATAATTGCGTATACAATTTGTTTGCTAAAACACATAGTGGGTAGTTATATTTTAAAGGGAGGTGATCGTTCCAGCATTGCAGCAGACATCTTTAAGCAAAGTACTCATAATTATTTGAGTTCGTTAAAGTTTGTCGCGTTTTATGGATTGATTCTGTTTAAACGCGCACCGTAAGTGGACCCTATTCGGCGAACTATTCACGTTCACACCGTAAAGGAGAAAACTCATGAAGATAACGACCAAGCATGTCATTGCTTTAATTTTAGTGATGGTCGTCACCATGTCGAGCTTTCCCTATGGGACCTATGCTTTTGGAACAACTTATAAGTATTCCGATGGCGGGACATATGGCAACAAGGTCTATACAACTGATGGAAAAAGTTATTCAACTTTAAAAATGTTAGTCAAAGAAGTAGGCGGCACGCAGACTTTTTTGGCCTATTGTATCGATCTTTTGACAACTCTAGACAAGAATGCAACATATACACTTTCAAGATTAGAAGATTCCTCATACTTTTCTAAAGAGGCAGCGAGAAAAATTCGGGCAATCGTCACAAATGGTTATCCCACTGTTTCTCTAGCGAATCTTCGAACTTGGATCAACGACACATCATTAACTGAGGCAGATGCTATTTCTGCTACTCAGGGTGCATTATGGAACACTTCAAATAATGCAAATGTAGATTCAACAAAGTTTAGTGCTGCAGCTAAGAAGTTATATTTGAAGTTGATCGCATTGGACGGCATGAATCCAACCGAATTGGAAATTGTCGACGCTACCGATATTCAGGTAACGGAATCAAAAGATGCATATCTATTGAAATTTGATTACAAAATAACTGGAGCTACTG
>CALFXQ010000371.1 GCA_937958285.1 uncultured Fusibacter sp.
AATGGAATAATTAAGCCTGTAATAAAGAGCAAGAATACCAAGCCAGAAACGCGACCTTTATTTCTCACCAAGACCCATGCGGCCATCGCAGAAAATACAGAAATAGAAATTAGCGATACCACGGTTATAATCGCGCTTGTATAAACGCTTGATGCATATCGGATCGATGGGCTCGTCCAGATGGTTTTCACATTTACCCACATTTGAGACCATTTTTTAGGCATTGCAATAGGGTCTGTAATGATCTCTAGAGAAGCCTTCGATGCGTTGATTACCACAATAAAGAAAGGTGCCATCACCGCTAAAAATAGAATGATTGTAATTGCAGTGAGCAAGATGTTTACGAGTCTTTTTTTACCGCGCATTACATCTCCACCTCCCTCTTTTTGTTGTAATACACTTGACCGATTGAAACCACGCTGAGCACTAAGAAGAACACAATAGCCCTGGCCTGACCTTCGGCCATATTGTTGTATTTAAAGGCCACATTGTAGATATGCATGGCCAAGAGTTCTGTGGAATTGACTACTTGATCTTGATAGATTGCCGTTGGTCCACCATTGGTGAGGGCGACAAGAATATCGAACTGCTTAAAGGCGTTTACTAAAGTTAAGAAGGATGTGATTGTAAAGGCTTGTGCGATTAATGGCATGGTGATATGCCAAAACTTTTGAATAAAATTCGCGCCGTCAATATCGCTGGCTTCTAGAAGCTCCTGAGGCACATTCAACAAGGCTGCCACATAGATCATCATGATATAGCCCGCATATTGCCACGTGAAGGCGAGTATGAGTCCAAAGAGCGTCAGATTGGGATCTGCCAGCAGGAGTAGGTTTTCGAGGGCTGGCCAACCGAGTGCTGCACCTAGTGCCGGTACCACACTCTTAAAGATAACTTGCCAAATGTAACCGAGCACTAAGCCGCCAATAAGATTGGGGATAAAAAAACCTGCTCGGTAAAAGTTCTTAAATCGAATTTCTCGCGTCACTAAAAATGCAAAGAGCAGCGAAACTGCATTGATACTCACCACGCTAAAGAGCGTAAAAATAAACGTTCTTAAAAACGAGTACCTAAATGCAAAGTCGTCAAACATGCTCATATAATTGCTCAGCCCAACCCAATTGGGCTTTTGTCCAGCTACCGCCGTCCAATCTGTCATCGAATAGTAGATGCCCATAAAAAACGGGATGATCACCACCATAATAAATGCAAATAGCGCTGGAGCCAGAAAGAGCCAAAACAACAAGTTGTTCTTTGCTTGTTTGGTCATGGTTTCCCCTTTCAAAAGAGAAAGGGTGCTCGCACACCCTTTCCGTGGTTGTTATTTGATTTCGGAAATTTTTGCTGCGATTTGCTCGATAAACTGTGCTTTTGTAATGTCGCCCTTTGCAAAGCTCTCATAAAGAGGCGCAATTGTCCCCATGCCAAATCCATCTGGCATATCGTTTTGAAGCCATGTATATGCAGGACCTTTGCCTACCCACTTCATAACATCTGCAGAGAGTGGTGCTTCTGGAATGAGGGTTACATTCGTAAAGGCAGGAATCATTTTAGCTTCGTTGACCATGTAATTGTGGCCAGCTTCTGAAGTTGCCATGTAATCGAGGAATGCACGTGACGCTTCTAGATTTACACTGTCTTTATTTAAAACGTAGAATGAAGGAGCGCCGATAAAGAGCGAGCTCATTTCACCTTTAACAGAAGCATGCGGTGCATAACCCATTGGGAATGTGACGCCATTTGTGGCCAACCAAGGATCGATCCAGTTTCCTTGGTGAACAAATACTGCTTCTCCTGTTGCAAATTGTCCTACCTGAGCATCGTAATTGCCTGTAAGTAAAACTGATTTGTCTGCGTAATTAAAGAGCATTTCTACCCAATCAGCATACTCTGTTAAACGCTGCATATCTGCTTCACCGGCATTGAGCTTATCGAGTACAGTTGTATCTCCATAAGGAAGACCCGCTGATAAGTACCCGTTGAAGTTGTGAAGACCTGTGACCCAACGCATATCTGGGCCAGCAGCCATTGCCACCACCGATTTAATACCCAAGTCCGCCTTCATGCCATCTATTTTTGCAAATGCTTCTGCATATGCTTCTTGAGATGTAAGTGTTGCAGGGTCAATACCGGCCTTTTCTAGCAATTCTTTGTTATAAGCCATACCCCATGCCTCAACAGCTACTGGGAAACCGAATACTTGATCGTTCACTTTAAATTCCAAGTCCGTGAGGTCGATCCACTTGTCGCCAGAGTAAGGTGCCAATTTTGACTCCCAAACTTTGTAACCGCCCATACCTTCTATAACAAAGATATCTGGCTGACGATCCGATTGGAACTCGGCTTTTAAGTTCTCTGCATAAGGTGTATCTCCACCAGAAGTTTTGATGGTGACTTTAACGCCTGTCTCTTCTGTGTACTTTGCAGCAAATGCTGTTAATTGTTCGCCAATCTCCACTTTGTTTTGGTAGATGACGACTTCTTGTGCAGGCTCGGTAGCCTTAGGCGCGCAACCCACAAATGCAGTTACAACTAACGCCAACACCATAAGTACTGATAATGCCTTTTTCATGAAAGCCTCCTAAAATGTTGTGTAACGCCCTTGATCGTCACACGGTTTGCGAAAGATTCTGTCACCATTATAGGAAACCGGTTTCACAAAATCAAGTACTTTTTTTACTTTTCCGTAAAATATTTATTTCCAAGGGGGCTAAAATGCACTTCTCCCCTTCTAAATTCACACTTTTACCCTGTAACATTTCTTCGAAAACCCCACGAAAACCGTGGCGCTTAAGGGCACTGTGATACAACCACTGCGGATGCTCCGATAAGTTGAACAGCAGGATATAGTCGTTGTCTATCGCCAACACCAGCAAGGCGTTGTTGCCTTGATGAATAACCATCTCTTTTTTTAGTGCATCTGCACTAAAAAGCGTCCGCCTGAGGTGAATCAACGCTCGCACACCCCAATACACCTGCTGTGCGGCGCGGTCAAAAGACCATGTAAATGGTCTTTTGACATCGTGAACAAGCCCGTCTGCACTTTCTACCATATCCCAATTAAAGGGCACGCGATGCAACCACCTAGAATCGTGACTTTTGACTTTGTCATTGGTGTAATTCCAGCTATTGAGTTGCCCGTACTCGTCGCCGCTGTAAAGCATTGGAATGCCCGGTCTAAGGAGCAAGATTGCGTGAATTAACCAGATGCGCTTGATTGCCAACTCCACCTGGTAGGCATCTGAATCCTTTAAGGCTTTTTCTAAGCCCGCTAGACTCGCCAGCGTACCTGAGTTTCTCGCATCACCACTAAGGGGATCATACTCGTAGAGTTCGCCAGTACTAAAGCTTCCCGGCAAAGTGCCATAATAAAAATCGATTAGGAATTGCTTGTGCATTTGGGGGTCAAAACCCAGACTTCTCAAGTGGCCCTCATTGAGTCCCCAACCAATGTCGTCGTGACATCTCGCATAGTGCATCCAGGCGCCTTGGACATCGTTTTGTGGGTTTTGAACGGCTTCTATATGCCTTGCATCGCGGGTTGCAATACTGTTCCACAGCGCCACCATATTGTCTGCATGATAAAGCACATGGCATTCAGGGTGTGCTTGCGTGCCAAAGTAGGGACGAATAAGGTGTGGCGACATAATCACCTCGCCGAGAAGGGCGCAAGATGGCGCCACATAGCCAACGAGCGCGCGAAACAATCTCAAAATAGTATGTACCTGAGGTAAGTTTCTGCTGTTTGTGCCAAGTGCCTTCCAGATATACGGAATTGCGTCGAGTCGAATCATATCGATGCCCAAATTCGCAAAGTACAAAAGATTTTCGACCACCTCGTGAAAGACTCTAGGATTGGCAAAGTTAAGATCCCACTGATAGGGATAAAAGGTCGTCATCACATGGGCATTTAAGCTAGGTAAATAGGTAAAGTTCCCTGGAGCCACCTTGGGAAACACTTGGGGCAAATGCGCTTCGTACGCCGACACCACGTCTTTATCAGAAAAGATATGATAGTAATCTCTATATCGAACATCTCCCTCGCGCGCTGCAATGGCCCACTTGTGATCATCTGCAGTGTGATTGACCACATAGTCGATACAAAATTTAAGCCCTTCTGATTTCCCTTTTTGTATCATGCCTTCAAACTCTGCTAGGTCGCCCAGCTTGGCATTTACTTGTCGGTAGTCTCTAACGGCATAACCCCCGTCGTTTTCTCCTTCTCTTGGCGCTAAAAGGGGCATCAAATGAACGAGATTAACACCTAGGTCTTTAAAGTATGACAAGCGATTAGTAAGTCCCTCGAAGGTTTGAGCAAATAAATCGACATAGAGCATCATGCCCACAGTGTCTGTAGCGTCAACCCAGTCTACACCCATTAAATCTGCTGTTTTGAAGGCCTTCGACCTCTGTTTGCGATACTGATTTACCATGTCGATTAACGCATCAAAGTGCGCTTCAAAGTGTGCGTCAATTACGACGCCTTTTGTGTCGTCAATTGCGACGCCAGTTGCGTCGCCAATTGCGTACAGCGATGCATAGTCCTGCCTCAGTTGTTCTATAAATAGCCGATTCACAATAGCCTCCTATCACATTTGTGAAATTGCGAGAATTGTCTCGAATGAAACGATGTATGAATTCATTATATGGAACCGGTTTCACAAAATCAATCACTTTTTTTGCAGTTGCTCTTTGCTTATGTCTTTACATCTGATAAACTGAGTGCACATGTTTTTTAAGGGGTACGCACGTGAAAATACTCGCTTTAGCTGATTCAGTCAGCCCTTATGTCTACGATCATTTTAAACCAGAGCACTTTCAAGACATCGACCTGGTCTTGTGTGCCGGCGACTTGCCTATCGACTATATGTCTTTTGTGGCCACAGTCATCCATAAACCCGTTCTGTATATCCACGGAAACCACGACCGCAAGCATCTCGAGAATCCCCCAGGCGGGTGTACATGCATTGAGGATCGCATTGTCACGGTAAACGGCCTGCGCATTATGGGCCTTGGCGGCTCTATGTACTATTCCGGCGGCCCCCACCAGTTTACAGAAAAACAAATGCAGCAGCGGATTAAACGCCAATGGCTTCCGCTGCTGCAAGGTGTAGACATTCTTTTGACACATGCGCCAATCTTTGGCATTGGCGACGGGCTGGACTTGCCCCATCGAGGCTTCGAATCCTTTGCACATTTTGTTGTGAAGTACAAACCAAAATACGTTGTGCACGGCCATCAGCATCTAAATTACGGACAGCAACCTCGGGAGCATCAGTTAAATGAAACCCGCATCGTCAACGCCTATGGGTATGTTATGCTCGAGGTGTAACCTCGCGTACGCCTTTTACCCAATATTCCATTGCCATTATAGACTCCGCTGTTAAGGTTTCGCCTTTAGAGACAACTTCTATGCCTTCATCACTAAAGATCGGACCTTCAAATGGATTGAACTCACCCGCATTCAAAGCAGACTTCAACCAGCCAACCAAGCGCGCACCTTCATAAGGCAAACACTGGGCATCCACATAAACGTCGATTACACCAGCGTCCATCCCCCACCAGAAATGGTGGGGTTTTTCTGTTTCACCCTGACTTTGAATTAAGCGCGCATACGCGCCATTTAGCAGACCACCTACAATGCGTTCATAGAATGCATCCCAGCGCCAAATAGGCGCCGCGAGATAGGCTAGTGGCATGCCCGTTTTTAAGTCCACCCGGCATAACATGGAATAAACACCGTAGTCTTTGGTTACTTCTCGGGGCAGATTCAGCGTTTTATTGCTCACTACATCTGCGCGATAGCCTACAAATGAGGCGGCCATCTCGGTGGTCTTTTGCGGATTATTCCATTCACCAGTATACATCACCAACAGCTCAGCATTGGGTCTTACCATGCGCATACCAAGGGCAAAGGCGTTGGCAGCCGCATATACCTCTGGCGATGGCGCCGGCGCCGTGTAACCGACCACGCCGGTCTGAGATACCAATCCCGCCACAACCCCCTCTATAAAGCGCGCCTCGTATGTGCGCCCGTAGTAATTTGTCATATGCACATAGGGCCGATTGCCCGAACAGTTAAAAAAATGTGTCTCTTTAAGGGCTAGGGCACATTTAAGGGTGGCATGCCTAAACACCTCGCTAGTGGTAAAGACAGCGTCTAATCCTTGCTCACAAAAGGCCATAAGCACCTCGTATGCGCTGCCGTCTTCTGGTACACCATCGAGTACATGTACCTCTACACGATTGCCATAATGGGCCTCTACATGTCGCCTACCTAAGTCGTGGGCATAGGTCCAACCAGAGGTCTCTACATCTCTGGCGTATACAAAGCCCAGCTTTAGCTTTCTGGGCGATAGCAGAGCACTCACCGCGCTCTTTAAAGACCCCTTTTCCATGTCGTCGGGTTGGGTTTTAATCTCCAGACTTTCTGTATCGCCATAATTGCCAAGTTCCCTTAACAAGGAAGGCATCAACACCTCTAGCGCCTCTTTGTCTAGGCACTCGGGCATGCCATATAACTTTAAGTATAGGAGCAATGCATCACCTGTGGTCATCGCCAACTTTTGGCCACCCTGTTGGTGAAAGATCTCACGAAAAGGCATGTAAACTTCTTTATAAAAGTGCAGAGCGCGGGCTTTCACACTATTTTCTATGTCTACTGGACTATAGGTCTCTAAATAGCCCAATAATCGCGTCCAACGCCTAGGCTTAGA
>CALFXQ010000372.1 GCA_937958285.1 uncultured Fusibacter sp.
TAAATATTTTAAAAGAGCTAAAGGAAGATGCCGATCAATTGACCAAGTCCATTAAACTTTTAAAGACGCGTAGGGACTATATTGGCGGCGTCCTGATGTGGCCATTGCCCCTCGATCATACAAGTATTTCGTCGCCTTATGGGAACCGCCGTCATCCTATATTAGGGGCGATGATAATGCATACGGGTATTGATATCCCGGCGCCAAATGGCACTGCTGTATACGCCGTTGGCGATGGGCAGGTGCTGTACTCGGGATGGATGGGTTCTTATGGCATGATGGTGATGATCGATCACGGTGGTGGCATTGTCACGGTATACGCACACAATAGCGCACTCAAGGTGTCTGCGGGCACTACGGTAAAGCGCGGCGATACAATCGCCTCTGTTGGCAGTACAGGTAGATCGACGGGCAATCACTTACACTTTGAAGTGCGAGAAAAAGGCAATTACATCAACCCGCTGACAAAACTTAAAAAATAGTTTATGACTGGAAAGGCGAAGGAGCACTCTGTGAAAAACATTTTTTCAAAAATAGGTGTAGTTTTTATCGTTGTTATTGCCATGGCATTTTCATCGGCGCTTACGCTCTACCTTCAGTATACTTTCGGCAGCGACGAAAATCCTGTACTACAGGCAGAAATCGATCGCCTCAAGGGTATCGAGGAGCAATATGCCGCATATCAGAAACTCGAGGGCTTAAAGCAGTTTATTGAAGAAAACTACTACCTGCCCACCGACGAGGTTGACTTTACAGAGGGCATGATCGACGGTTTGTTTGCTTCCCTCAACGATCCTTATTCGGTGTATATGAATCAAACCGAGTACACATCCTTTAATGAGTCCTCTGCAGGTTCTTTTGGTGGCATTGGCATTGTGATACATGCCGGCGAAGACAACCTCATCACGGTAGTGTCGCCAATTGAAGATACACCAGGCGAACGTGCGGGAATAAGAACAGGCGACAAAATCATCAAAGTAGATGGCGAAGAGGTGTTTGGCAATAAGCAAGATGAAGCAGTAAAGCGCATGAAGGGCACACCTGGCACAGAAGTAGTATTGACCTTGGTGCGAGATGGGAAAGAGCCCTTTGACCTAAAAATCATTCGCGACACCATCGTCATAAAATCCGTAAAATCGCGCATGCTCGATGGAAAAGACCAAATGGGTTATATTAGAATTACTTCTTTCGACGACAAAGTCTACGACGAGTTCGTCTCACACTATAATCAGCTCAAAGACAAAGGCGCAAAGGGTCTAATCATCGACCTGCGCAACAATCCAGGTGGAAGCTTGCAGCAAGTTACTGAAATTGCAGATTTCATCTTGGGCAAACAGCTTATCGTGTACACAAAAGACAATCAAGGACGTGAAGAGCGCTTTGAATCCGATGCCAGCAAAATTGATTTGCCCATTGTGGTTTTGGTGAATGGCGGTTCGGCTTCGGCATCAGAAATTCTCACGGGTGCAATTCAAGACGGTAAAGCGGGCGTGATTATTGGAACGACAACATTTGGCAAGGGTTTGGTACAAACGGTGCGCGATCTTCCAGATGGCGACGGCCTCAAGCTCACCATTGCGCAGTACTTTACGCCAAGTGGCGCATATATCCACGGTAAAGGTATAAAGCCCGACATCGTTATTGAACCCAAGAGCGAAGAGGATCCTAAAACAGATGCAGAGGATATTCAACTACAAGAGGCAATCCGACAATTGTTAAAAGAAATGAACTAGTTTAATCATTAAGATTTGGTAAGAAAGCTTTACCTTGGTTTTAGTTTTAACTATACTAAAAGAAGACGTGAAATCACGTCTTCTTTTTGCTTAGAAAGGCAGCTATTGGGATATGAATAGCATAAGCCGTAGAAGCACGCGATTTGAGGAGAAGGGGCGATCTTATGATCATCAGGAAGGCAAATTTATACGATACGAACGATATCGCAAGAGTTCATTACGATGTTTGGACCGATTTTTATCGGGATTTTGTGTCGCGTGAATTTTTAGAGAAGTTGAGCTTTGACAACCGAAAGAAATTTTGGATGAAATATATCAATGATGGCAATGTGGTCTATGTCATTGAAGAGAAAACCGGTGGCATAATCGGCTTTGCCGTTCCCAAAATTCACAAGAGTAAAACCAAAGAGAGTTTTGGCGAAATTATTGCGCACTACGTAGCCGATAAGTACCAGCATCATGGCTATGGCAAGGTTCTTTTATTGGCATGTGCAAAGTTGTTTATTAAGAATAAAGTAGATCACATGCGCGTATGGGTCCACAGAGATAATCCATCTGCAGAGTTTTACAAGCACATGGAAGGCGTCGAGATGGAAGCAAAACTAGACCGCCTCGACAACAAAGATATTGTTAAGCTCAATATCACTTGGCATGAGTTGCCAAATCTAATCGAACGATACGCATCGGCTTTTGATGGTATTACCAAAGAGTACTAAAGCACAATAAAATGGGTATTATTAAGAGCCAGAGCTAATTAGCTTTGGCTCTTGTGAATTGAGGACAAACATGATAAACTGGTATCGAACATACGTTCGATGCGATTGGAGTCCATTATGAATCCTTTTAAAGTGGTTTCACCTTATGAGCCCAAAGGCGATCAGCCTAAGGCAATTACCGATCTCGTTGAAGGCTATAAACATGGCAGTCGGCGACAAACGCTTATGGGCGTTACAGGTTCTGGAAAGACATTTACAGTTGCAAATGTAATTGAGCAGCTCAATGTACCCACCTTGGTAATCGCCCACAACAAAACACTTGCAGCCCAGCTTTGCTCAGAGTTCCGAGAATTCTTTCCCAACCATGCAGTGGAATACTTTGTAAGTTATTACGATTACTATCAGCCAGAGGCTTATGTGGCAGTCTCAGACACCTATATTGAAAAAGATTCAGCCATTAATGAGGAAATCGACAAGCTGCGCCATTCGGCGACGGCAGCTCTTTTCGAAAGAAAAGACGTCATTATTGTCGCTTCGGTGTCGTGCATTTATGGCTTGGGTAATCCCATCGACTATCAAAGCATGGTCTTGTCGATTCGACCAGGCATGCAAAAGTCACGCGACGAAATTATAGAGCGTCTAGTGGCTATTCAGTATGTTCGAAATGATATAAACTTCACCCGATCCACATTTAGAGTGAGAGGCGATGTGGTTGAAGTCATGCCCGCCGCTTCCTTTGACAAGGCAATACGCATCGAGTTATTTGGTGATGAAATTGAGAGAATTGTCGAAGTTAACGCGCTGACTGGTCAAATTATTGCCGAGCGCAATCACGCGATCTTTTTCCCAGCCTCCCACTATGTAACGCCAAAAGACAAATTAGAAGTGGCGATTAAAGATATCGAGTCGGAGTTAGAGCAGCGCATTTCAACATTTAAGTCCAACGACAGACTTATCGAGGCCCAACGCATTGATCAAAGAACGCGCTATGACATTGAAATGCTGAGAGAAGTGGGCTTTTGTCAAGGTATTGAGAACTACTCGAGGGTACTTTCGTTGAGGCCTGAGGGCTCTAGACCTTACACGCTTATAGATTATTTCCCAGAGGATTTTCTTGTAGTCATCGATGAGTCTCATGTAACGGTTCCGCAAGTGAGAGGTATGTTTGGCGGTGACCAATCGAGAAAGCGCAACTTAGTTGATTTTGGCTTTCGATTGCCTTCTGCCATGGATAATAGACCTTTAAACTTCTCCGAATTTGACGGTCTATTAGACAAGGTGCTTTATGTGTCTGCCACGCCTTCAGTCTATGAGAAAGAGCAATCAGACTATATTGTCGAGCAAGTGATTCGACCTACTGGACTTCTCGACCCTCACATTGAAGTAAGGCCTGTCACTGGTCAGATAGACGATTTATATACAGAGGTGCTGCTGAGGGTCAATCAGCAGCAAAGAGTACTTGTCACCACACTGACCAAGAGGATGGCAGAGGATTTGACAGATTATTTCAAGGGCTTAGAGGTAAAGGTGCGCTATATGCACTCAGATGTCGATACCCTTGAGCGCATGGAAATTATCAGAGATTTACGCTTGGGCGTCTTCGATGTGCTCGTTGGAATCAACCTGCTCAGAGAGGGGTTAGATTTGCCGGAGGTTTCTCTTGTGGCAATATTGGATGCAGACAAAGAGGGTTTCTTAAGATCTGAAACTGCCCTTGTACAGACCATTGGGCGAGCAGCCAGACACTTAGATGGCAAGGTTATTATGTATGCAGATCGCATTACCGATTCTATGAGAAAAGCGATAGATGAAACGAATCGACGACGCGATATACAAGAAAAACACAATCGAGACCATGGCATTGTGCCTAAGTCCATCATTAAAAGCGTGAGAGATGTTATAGAGGCGACTAGAGTTGCAGAAGAAGATGCGACTTATGCCGAGGCACAGAAGCATGCAGAAATACAAAGGGAAATTGCACAAGTGGTGGCAATGCCTGAAGATGCATATTTATTAAAGATTCAAGAGTTGACACAAGCGATGTTGGAAGCCTCTAAACAATTAGCATTTGAAAAGGCTGCAGCACTTCGCGATGAAATTACCTCATTAAAGAACAAACGAGCAAAGGGGGGACGCGCATAGCGCTAAGACTATGAAACAACCTTCAGAACAGCTGAAACAATATATCGATGTGAGAGGTGCAAAAGAGCACAACTTAAAAAATATTAACGTGCGCATTCCTAGAAATGAACTCGTTGTCATTACAGGGCTTAGTGGCTCTGGAAAGTCGTCACTCGCCTTCGACACAATATATGCAGAGGGTCAAAGGCGTTATGTAGAAAGTCTTTCCGCCTATGCCCG
>CALFXQ010000373.1 GCA_937958285.1 uncultured Fusibacter sp.
ATTGAATGCGTATTGGCCATTGTTAAAATTCACACTGTACATGCGCTGTGTAGCTGCGTTGTAGAGCTCGGCATAGCCTTCAACAGACACATTTGCGCTGCCGTCCACAAGGGTTTTACCTTGCACCTGAGCCCCTCTTAAGGCGATTTTTAACTGACTAAAGGTTGGCACTAGCTGATCGTTAATTGTAAGCGATGCCCCCGTAGATTGACGGTACTGTCCTTGACCGCCATTGGCGTAGATTTCGTAATCGCCAGGCTCTAAGCCGCCGATGCCAAACTTGCCATCTTGACCCACCGAAATGCCCTGTACCCATTGTTGATAGCCAATCTGCTTTTTATAGACCGACACATAAGCATAAGGCACTGCTGTTTCGCCATCGGGCAAGGTCACTTGGCCTTCGACCAAAGCATTTGCAAATCGCAGCTCAATATTCTGCGGGCTCCCGCTCACTGTAAAGATTTGCGGTTGGGATTTACTGTAAGTGCTGCCCGTCCGCGGTGTTGCAACCACCACATAAGACTTATTTAATACGAGATTGCCTAGGGCAAATTCTCCATTGGAATTCGTATTTTGGCCAGGTAACCAATTTCCTTCGGTGTCTCTTATCTCCAGCCATACATTTGGTACAGGGGTGCCGAGTGGATCCTTCACAATCCCCGTCACCTGCGGCGCCGAGTACTGGAGCACTAAATCCGTTGGCCCTGAAAGGTCTTGATTCACGGTAAAAGTGGCTTTTGGAGAATTAAAGGCCGTGGTCTGTTGTCTATTTGGCGCTGCCTCAATGGTGTAGCTTCCGGGTGCTAGTCCAGACAGCGAAAATTCCCCTTGTGCATTCACACCTGTGCCGTTAAGCCAACGGCCTGTGCTCGTTTCCACCAACTGAATCCAGCCGTCAGTTGCCGCTGAGCCGTTTACGTTCAGCACCTTACCGCGCACTTGAGGTGTGCTTAAAATAAGCTCAACCCTTGGTTCTACCAAGACGCCATTTAAAATGTTAATTGTAAACTCCGCAGATTTCGAAACGGGTAGTAGATTGCGATGCCAAGGGTTTGCCACGAGTTTGTACGTGCCGTCGCTTAAACCAGAAATACAAAATTCTCCGTTTGCATCCACATTGGCATTTGTGACCCACTGTCCGTTGGCGTGGCGCACATCGACCCATGAGTACATGGCCGGTGATTTGTCGGGGTTTCCTACCAAGCCACTAACCTGTGGGGCTTGGAGCATAAGCTCTATTTCTAGTGCCTTACCCGCTTCGACCTCCACATTAACCACTGCGGTCTTTGCTAGCTTTGTGGTTGCATTGCCATCTGGATCAGCAGACAGCTGGTAAGTGCCTGGCTTTAGTTCTGGCAAATAGCAAACGCCATTTTGATTTGTCGACACCGACGTGAGATGCATGCCATTGGCATCGCGAATTTGAACATGGGATCGAATGGTCGGCATACCCTGTGGCGACTTTACGGTAACTTTTGTTGTACTTGCTTGCAGTGTTAAATCCAATGAATGTGGTGGATTGAAAATCGCACCATTTTTAATTTCGAAGGTAATTGCTTGAGACCTGGTAATTGCCTGAGTGCTTAGATTTGGATTTGAACTTGGATTTGAATTTGAATTTTGATTTGGATTTGCCCAGAGCTCGTATACGCCGTCTTCAAGGCCCCCGATGGCATATCGACCTTGATTGTCGTAGCCATACCCCATGGTTGAGCCACTATTTTTTGGGCCATAAGCAATCCATCCACCTATATGTGCGGTACCATCCGGATTCTTTACAAGGCCTGTCAGCTGTGCGCGCATCACCATTAAGTTCAGTTGGGTAATCGGATCTGGTGTGCCATAGAGGTTGACCACACCGCCGGTCACTTGAATTTTTGTGCGCTTAGATTTTGTGTATTCTATGGAGTTGTTAACGCGGGATTCAATATAGTAAATGCCATCTTCGAGTCCTGCGAGGACATATGTGCCATCGGACTTGCATTCCGTGCTGGTGACATAGCGCTCACTTCCATTAAAGACCTCGATGTTTCCTTGTGGGACGGCTTGACCTTGGTCGTTTACGATTTTGCCACTAAGCTGCGCTGCGCTTAGCTTAAGGGCCACATTGCTAAAACTTGCAAATCCGTTGGTAACTGTAATACTGAATGGCTTCGAAGCGCCTAGGTCTGTTCTGCTAAAATTAGACCCCGGAATGGCGCGAAGTACATATTTGCCATCTGCAAGATTTGATATGGTAAACTTGCCCGTGTTGCTTGAGCCCACGCCTTTTCCTGTGTTGGTTGAAAGGGACTGAATATTGACATAGCATCCGCCAATTTCCTTGCCGTCTGGCGTCTGAATCTGTCCAAATATCTGTGGGAGGGTGAAGGCAAGTTGCAGGGGCTGCAGAACGGGCGTAACGCCATTTGTGGTAATCTGCAGTTCTTGAGATGTGGAATAGGGTTGATCCCCATATGGGAATGCCTCTATGAGGTAACTGCCATTTTTAAGGCCTGAAATGTAAAACTTGCCATTTTGATCTAAATGGACTTGTGCCACATGGTTGCGTGTCACCGCATCGCGTATACTGACTGTGCCTATTTGACCAGCAACTGTACCGTCTGGCAACTTAACAACACCTTCAAATAAGATATTGAAATCCACTTTAAGTGTTTGGTACTTAATATTTTTGCCAAGGGCTGGGTCGGTGATTTCTGCACTCACCGTATACGACCCCGCGTCTAAACTGCTATTTTGAGGGATTACCACCGACCATTTGCCTTGATCATTCACAAGGGCGTTGAGTTCGATTTTCTCTGGTGCCTGAACGACAATCTTTACAGCACTTCCCTTTGCAGCATTGGTCACACCTGAAATGGTTGGTGTACCTACTCTAGCGGTGGTAAACATGCCTGAGTCAAATGTGATTTTTAGAGGATTTTCAGTCGATGGGACGCCATCGAAGTAGTAGTTTGCAATATCGTACGAAGACAAAAATCCAGAAGTTCTCACATTGCGTACCGACTTGCTCACGCCGATATATGAGCCTCTATATACATAAGGGCTATTTGGTTGATCCTCTTGTATGATTGCCTGAATTTGATTTAAAATCTGCTGTCTTTCTTCAATATTGGTTGTGACTCGATATTGATCGAGTAATAAATCTAGTGCTGCATTGGCATAGTTGCCTTTATTCATTGAAGATATGGCGCGATTGCCATGGTAGAACACGCTTTGATCGCCATTGGGTCCCGTTGAGTAGCCCATGATAGCAGCATGAAAATTGCCTTTATCTATGTAGTTCGCTAGAAAATCATTCCATTCAATAAATTGAACATTGGCAACGATGCCCACGGCCTTTAGCTGTGCAGCTACAATTTTGGCTGTTCCTTCTCGCATTTTATTGCCTTGGTTTGTTATTAAGTTAAACTGAAAAACTTGCCCATCTTTAACGCGAAGCCCATCTGAGCCTACCTGCCAACCTGCACTATCTAGTAACGATTTTGCTAAATCGACGTTGTAGTTAATCGCGGGCAGGCTCGCATTGTAAGTTGGCAACAGGTTATGCCAAGAACTGTGGGAAACAGTACCCAAGCCATTGTACACCGAACGTATAATGGACTCTTTGTCTAGAAGATATGACATTGCCTTTCTAACCCGCTTATCGGAAAAGTAGGGACTGTTCGCATTATACATCAGTGTGTCAAAGACCAAGCGATCATATCTATACACGTTGATGCGATCACTGGATGCAAATTTAAAATACTCGGCTTCTGGTACTGTCGCGTAGTCTAATACACCCATATCGAGATTCTGCAAAGCTATAGCTTGTGAAGGGTACACTTTAAAAATAATGCTATCGAGATTAAAGTGTATACCATTTGAATAATGTGGATTTCTTTCCAAAACAATATCTTCGCCTGTGGTCGAGTAACTTTTTAAAAGATACGGTCCACAGCCAATCGCCATTGCCTTATTAAAGTCACTTTTGCGCACATCTGCTGAAGGTATACTCTCCCAAATGTGTTTTGGGATGGGCTTTAACATAACCAGACTGTCTAGCAAAACGGTATCTTTTGCTTTTAAAGTGACGGTAAACTCTGTATTGCTGATCACATTCACATTCTGAATGTACTCAAAATTAGAAAATCGCGGTGAATTATTGTCTTTATTTAACGTGAACTCAATGGTGTATTTAACATCATGCGACGTTAACGGCTTACCATCTTGCCACTTCAAGCCAGATTTTAGCTGGAAGCTGTACTCTAGTCCACTGGGAGAAATTACAGGCATTTGGGCCAATAGATCGGGCTGTAGTTCGAACTTTTCGTTGTAAGCTAACAAGCCGCGGGTGATAAAAAACTGGATCTCTGATGATGATGAATCCTTTGCCAACATAGGATTCATATCGATTGGCGAAGAAAAAATACCCCACCTAAAGGTGCCCCCGCGTTTATCCTGTGGTATTTCTACCACGCCACTGCTGTTTTGTGGTGCATTCTGGGTAGGTTCTGCAAATGCCGCGACTGGAAAACTACAGCCAATCACCAAACAAAATGCGAGTAACCATGCTACGACCTTGCTGCGA
>CALFXQ010000374.1 GCA_937958285.1 uncultured Fusibacter sp.
CCATCAATTTATTAAAGAAAGTAAAGGGCGTTCGGGTTCGATCGACCTTGTAGGTATTCTTTTTATCGTCGCTTTTGTTCTTGTGATCTTAGCAATGTCTCGGACGCGTTCGCATGGTGCTTCTTACGAAGGTGGTAGAGGCGTTGGCGGCTATCGCGGCGGTTATGGCGGCGGTTGTGCGTGCGCTTGTGCCTGTGCGTGCGCCTGCGCCTGTGCTGGTGGTGGCCGAGTAGGCTGCGCAGAACCAGGATACCAGGTCGGATCATGGCTGGCAAAAAACGCATCTAAGGCATCTTCTAGCCTATCGAATAAAAAGGAATAAATATGTCCCAACAACACTATGCGAAGTACTTAGGCAAAAGTTATCCAATCGTCTTAGAAACAATTTCTGAGGATATTAAGCAAAAACCGACCCTCTCTTTTGACGGCCGGCAATTTTTGGTGGTTTGCGCTAAAGGTGACTCGCCCGATTATCAGGTGCTGCTCACTCGCTTCTATCAAAAGGCCGCAAAAAACCATATTCAAAAGCGATTGGCCGCTTACCAACCCATGATCAAGACAAAGATGAAAGGTTTTTCAATCGAATCTCATGCGGATAAATGGGGCAGCTGCAATTCCCACAGACTGCTGACCTTTCATTGGTACCTCATGACATTCCCCAGTGAAGCGGTGGATTATGTGGTGGTTCACGAGTTATGCCATCTTGAGCATCTCAATCACGACCGTTCCTTTTGGCGCCTTGTAGGAAAGCTCCTCCCAGACTACAAAGCAGCACAGGCCCTGTTGGGGCCAAGCCAAGACCTATAGGGATTTGCCCATCACATGGGTTTTGTTCAACACTTTAATTGACCGTAGTGATTCTGGGGTTTTTATGCGCTGGTAGTGCAACTTTGTGTAAAAATCAATGGCCCAATGCGCAGCTTCGTGAGCCTGAAGGAGCACTTGTTTGAACCCCATAAAGGACCAGTAATGTTCTAATTGACAGAGGGTTCTCGCGCCCAATCCCCTGCCCTTAAATTCGGATAGCAAATAGAGTCCAATCAAATACACCGTATCTTCAGTAACGGATTCGAAGGCGCAAAAGCCAATGGGGGTTTGATTGTAGTATATAAGGTGGTAATTATCGGGTTCGCTTGGTCCATTTTCTCTATAACGCGCCGCGAGTTTGACAAAGGCATCGCCCATATAGGGTTCATAAAGGGGATGTGCAGACATTAAGGCTTCCACGAGGATTTGCCAGTCATCTTTTCCTTTTGCGGGTTTAAAGGTCAGTGTATCGTTAAGGTCCTTGCGAATAAAGGCCGTCATTGCCCCATAAACTTTCACTAATGCGTTTAGGTCTTGTTCTAAGTGGCCGATTGTGAGAGAATGATTCGCGCCACTAATCTCTACACAGACCTGCGCATTTAATTGGAAAAGTGCGCGAGATGGTTTATCTAAGAGATCATCGCAACTCCCGTAAATCGCCAAGGTAGGTATATCGAAACACGTTTCGCATAGTGCTTGTGTAATTGGCGTGATAAGGATTTGTTTAAGTGCGACGCCTGGATAGGTCTTTAATATCCAAGGTGCTAGCCATTTTAGTAAGACTGTGCCAATGCTTTTGGCAACGATAAGCACCTCTACCTTAGCGAGGCCTTCTTGTTGAGGGGCATTGTCTGAAAGAATCCCTTGAATTTCGCTTTTAAGATGCAAAATGATTTCTGGAAAATCCTCAACATCAAAGGTGTGTTTAGGATAGCTCAGATGATAAAGTGCCATATTTTCATCGTGCGTTAAGCCCTCGAGATAGTAAAAAAGTGGTTTATCTCGGTGGTAGTTTTTGCCAGGCAATGTTATTAGAACAGATTTCATCGTCTCTCCTCTATGAATGACAACAATTAAATTGGGAGGATCTATGCCAATCATCTTAGTGGCTTTAATCACAATTGTCGCATTGATTTATACGGTCGTAAGCGGCGGCTTTATTGGGTATCCTCTGATACTCGGACTGATGCTTTTTAGTGCCTTAGCCCTCTATCAGGGGCATCATTATAAGGCAGTCCTTAATCACTTGCTGCGCGGTGCAAAAAAAGCGCTCGTGGTGCTGCGCGTATTTGTATTTATTGGTGGTATTACGGGTATCTGGCTCGCAAGTGGCACTGTGGCTGGACTGATCGATGTGGGCCTTAAGCTCCTTCACCCTCAGTGGTTTATTCTGTTTGCCTTTGCCATTCCTGCGGTGGTCTCTATTTTAATTGGAACCTCTTTTGGAACGGTGAGTACGGTAGGTGTTGCGCTTATGCTCATCGGCAGAGGTGCAGGACTCCCAGAGGCCCTTGTAGCAGGTGCAATTATCAGTGGGGCATATTTTGGCGATCGCAATTCGCCCATGTCTTCGAGTGCCAACTTAGTGGCTACCTTAACCGAGACCGATCTTCATCAAAATGTGGTGGATATGTTTAAGACCGCCTTTGTTCCCCTTGGTCTTTCGCTCGTCTTTTATGGAGTCATGTCTGTACTTTATCCACTCAATAGTGGCGATATACCCTTTGTAGCGCTTCTCGGTGAAAATTACCGATTGGGCATAATACCCCTTCTACCCGCAATCGTCGTCTTAGTGATGGCAATAGGGCGCCTTGATGTAAAATGGGCGATGGGCGCGAGTATACTGGTAGCCATCGGCGTGAGCCTATGGTACCAACACATGCCCTTAAGCGACGTGCTTCGCAGCCTCACAACGGGTTACCAATTGGATAACAGCAATGCCCTTGCCACTTATTTTAAAGGAGGCGGCCTGCTTTCCATGTTAAAGCCGGGCATTGTTGTGACAACGGCTTGTGCTTTGGCGGGACTTATGGAAGGTACAAATATGCTCGCCTTATTCGAGAACTATTTGTCGACCATTCAAAGGCCGAGAGCGCGCTTTGGTGCAACCATCCTCACGAGTATTGCCTCTGCAAGTTTTGGCTGTAATCAGACCATCGCCATCGTCTTTGCAGAACAGTTATTAGATAAGGCATATGGTACATCGCGACGTGCCTTGGCCATTGCCATCGAAAATTCGGCGGTGCTTATCGCAGCGCTAATTCCTTGGAATATTGCAGCGCTTGTACCTACAACGACTTTAGATGTTTCTGCTGTGGGCTTTATCCCCTTTGCGGTCTTTATCTATTTGGTACCCCTTGTGTATTTTATACGCGGTGGTGAACTTAAGTATAAAAGGCTTTAACAATAAAATCTCTTTCTGGCACATCTCTAGAAAACAACCGCTCCATAACGAGATTCTTGTTATAGGGAATTGCGTGAAGGTGCACGTCAATATCGCCTTCGCGTATATCTAGAATGGCATATCGTGCAAGTGATTCACTGTGACACCCTAAACTTCCCGGATTGATATAGTGATGGTCGTTTTCTTGGTCGTAAATATAGCAGGGTTCGTGTTGATGGCCAAAGCAAGTGATGCCCTTGGGTGTGGCCTCGCTGCCGAATAAAAATCGCATCGTTTGTAAATCTTGAGGGAGCATTGGGCTGACAAAGCGCAACTGCTCGCTTTCATTTTTTTTCATGGCATAGTGAAGAAAGTTTATTTGGCGTCCATGTGTAAAGATCACATGTTGCAAAGGAAAATCGCTCACAACGGGGATAAAGGGTTCTGCTAATTGTTCGCGTATCCAATCTTGATGTCGTTTCTCACTTTCGTCCATTTGTGGAAAGGCCTTTGTGCCCTCGAGAAAGTACTGCTCGTGATTGCCACAAAGAGATGGGATTCTTTTGGCGATTAGCATGCCGATTACCCGTTCAGGATCTGGGCCGATGGCAATTGAATCTCCTAAGTTCATAATTTCTTGAATGCCAGCTTCTGAGAGTGCCCGAAGAACGGCTTCAAATGCCGTTGCATTGCCGTGAATATCGGAGATCAAAGCAATGCGCAAGGTGTCGGATTGACTTGTGTTCATAGGTTTACCTCATTTTGATTGGGATTGTAGGCATAGTAAGTCATTGCCGCGGTTGTATTAAAGCCCGTGTTTAAATAAAGATTGAGTGCATTGGCATTGGTCACTTCGACTTGTAAAATAATAGACTGTGCACCGAGTTGTAAAAGGGTGCTAACACTGGCCTTAAGGAGTTCGCGCCCCAAGCCCTGGCCTCTGTATTCCGACTTGATGCCAAGGCCAAAAATGGCGCCTTGGCCATCGATGCATTGAAGGTGTACTTTGCCTATTGTCGTAGTGGGCGCCGTACTCAGCCTTGCCATGTAAATGTACATGCCCTCTAATACAAGGGCCTCTGGATCAATGAGAGGCAAGTGGTTAAAGTCCATATTAAAGTACGAAGCATTTTGTCTGTTTATTTCTACGGCATCTTCTCGAGTGGCCTTTTGAAGGGTTATGGCCATTGCATTTAGCGGCTCGAATCGATTAAAATCGAGACGCATATCGTACTCCGTGTGGTGGCGCTTGCCACGTTTCTCAATCCAAAGCATGCCCGATGTACTCTTGGTATCGCATATAATCAGCGGCGGGTGTGCGATGGGTTCTGCAGCGTTAAATAATGCGACGGTTGCAAGTGCCTCCTTGAAAAGCGCACTAAAAATACCGCGGTTTCTGAATGAGGGGTCAACAAGTCCTGTAAGCTCGCAATTTCTGCCCTGGCTCCGAATCAGACCAAGATAGCCCACAAGATGCTCGCCGCTATAGGCCAAGTACTCATCGTCGAAGGTGAGCATCCCTTCGCGGTGGGCGTTGCTTTCGGCGAGTTTCGATT